>JACQAD010000182.1 GCA_016195125.1 Magnetospirillum sp. | reverse complement strand
TTCGCCGGTGACCTCAACGTCAGCGTCACCGCAATTTCCACCGAGGGCACCACCACCGCCAGCGCTTCGGCCAGCACCACGGTGCATGACGACCTCACCAATCACGGCCCCACCGTCGCGGCGAATGCGTCCTACAACGACACCACCAATACCGTTCTGTCGGGAACCATCTCGGCAAGCGATGTGGATGGTGATCATCTCAGCTACTCGCTGGGCACCGGCACCGGCGGCCCGCAGCACGGCGCCGTGGTTCTGAACCCCGACGGAACCTTCACCTATACGCCGACCAGCAATTTCACCGGCTCGGATAGCTTCAAGGTCGTGGTGTCCGACGGTCATGGCGGCACCACCACCGAGACCGTCTCCGTCAACGTCGCCAATCCCAATCACGGGCCGGTAGCGGGTGACGACAGCCGTATTGACAATGTTGCCCAGGGTCCGGCTTTGTCCGTGTCCTTGGGAACGGCCACCACCACCTCGACCGCGCCGACCTATGACTTCACCGTCAGCGGCGTCGCCGACATCACCCCCACCACCACTGTCAACGTGGCCGGTGGAGCGGCGGTAACCGGTACCGCCGGCGTGGATCAGATTCATGTGACCGGCTCGACCGGTGTGCAGATGAGCCTGGGCGACGGCAATGACAACCTGAAGATCGACGGTTCCACCTGGTCGGGTGGTCAGATCGACGCGGGCTCGGGCAATGACGCGGTTCGGGTGACCGGCGACACCAATGCCCAGGTCGATATGGGTGACGGCAACGACGCCCTGCAGATCGGCGGCTCGAATAATTCCGGCGCCATCAACGCCGGTTCGGGCGACGACACCGTCAAGATCGGCGGTGCCAGCAATACCGCCATCGATCTGGGTTCGGGCAACGACGCCCTGGATATCGGCGGTTCCAACAATGCCGCCATCACCGCCGGGTCCGGCGATGATCGGGTCAAGCTCGGCGGGGCCGCCAACGCGGCCATCGATCTGGGTGACGGCAATGATGACCTGCTGGTCAATGGCGCCAACAACGCCAGCATCACCGCGGGTATCGGCGACGACAGCGTCCTGGTCAAGGGCGACGGCAATGCCGCCATCAATCTTGGCGACGGTAACGACCAACTGGAAGTCCAAGGCGCGGCCAATGCCTCCATCTCCGGCGGCTCGGGCAACGATTACGTCCATGTCACGGGGTCGTCCAACGCCTCGATTTCCGGCGGCGACGGCAGCGACGTGATCCGGGTCGACGGCAACGTCAACTCGTCTTCCATCAGCGGCGGCGGTGGCAATGACAGTGTCTTTGTCGGCGGCCGCATGTGGGGCTATGCCGATGGCGGTTCGGGCACGGATTCCATCGAACTGGGCAGCTACAGCCGGGCCGATTGGGACGCCAACAAGGACAGCATCCGCAGCCATGTGACCAATTTCGAGAACATCAAGTTCTCGGACGGCTCGGTGATGGGCGACAGCACGGCCTTCAACACCGGCACCACCACCTACAAGACCCCGCTGACCGTCCAGGCGACCTTGAACGATCGTGACGGCAGCGAGACCCTGTCGCCGGTGACCATCGGCAACATGCCGGCGGGCGGCCATCTTGAACTCAACGGCCAGTCCCTGACTCCCAACACCGACGGCACCTATACCGTCAACGTCAGTTCTGGAACGCCGCTGACCCTGACCCTGGTCACCAGCTCGCCGGTATCGGCCAGCAACCTTGCGCTGACCACCACGGTGTCCTCCACCGAGGCCCATGGCGGCGACGTGTCGGCCACCACCCTGGTGGGCGTCGGCAGCAATGCCGGCCAGACCATTGCGGACGAGGCCATTCACACCAACGAGGATCGGGCCCTGAGCATCAAGGCCGCCGATCTGCTGGCCAATGACACCGATGCCGATGGCGATAAGTTGAGCATCACCGCGGTGGGCAATGCCGCCCATGGCAGCGTCACCCTCGGCTCGGACGGCCAGATCACCTTTACCCCGGATGCCAATTTCCACGGCACCGCCACTTTCGACTACACCGTCAGCGACGGTCACGGCGGCACCGATATCGCCACCGTCACCATGCGGGTCGATAGTGTCAACGATGCGCCGGTGTTCGACACGGCCCATACGACGGCCGCCATGGCCATCGATTACGGCCACACCCACACCAGCACCGGCCAGGTGACCGCCACCGACGTGGACGGCGACAACCTGACCTACGCCCTGGTCGATACCGGCAGCCATCACGGCTCGCTGGCGCTTGATGCCAATACCGGAGCCTTCACCTACAACACCGACGATACCAGTTGGAGCGGCACCGACACCTTCTCGGTCCAGGCCAATGACGGCCATGGCGGCATCGCCACCCAGACCATCTCGGTCCAGGTCAGCGGTGACAGCCATGCCGGTCATGCCATCGGCTGGGGCGATGGCGGTGGTCGCACCGAGAGCTGGGGCGATCGCGGCTCCTGGTCCATCGGCGGCAGCGGCGCCAGCACCGATCATCAGATCACCACCACCACCGACAGCCATTGGGGCAGCTCGTGGCAGGCCTGGGATTCGGGCAATCCCGATCAGGTCGGCACCGGCGACCGCTTCAGCATTTCCGGCTACAACCAGCATAGCCATGCCATCGCCGGCGGCGCCAACGACACTCTGATCGGCGCCGACGGAAACGATTACATCTCGTTGGACGACGGCGCCGGTCACCAGATGATGAACGGTATCACTCACGTCCAGCTGGGTGACGGGAATGCGGTTCTGGACATGACCACCCCGAACTTTACCTACACCACGGATATGACCGTGGCCGGCGGCTCGGGCCATGACGTGATCTGGACGGCCGGCGGCGATGATCTCATCACCGCCGGTAACGGCACCACCACCATTCATGCCGGTGCCGGTGACGATACCATCGTGGCCGGTGCGGGCGACGATACCTTGCTGGGCCAGAACGGCAACGACACCTTCCTGTTCGACTTCGGCCACGGGCACGACGTCGTGGACGGCGGTGCCGGTTCCACCTGGACCGACACCATCGACCTGTCGACCAACATGCATGCCGGAGCGACCATCACCATCACCACCGCCGACCACCAGAGCTGGACCGTGGCCTCCGATGGCGACCACGCCGCCCAGAACACGGTCAATCTCGGCCATGACAAGAGCGGTGACATCACCATCCACTCGACTCAGGGTGATGAGACCGTTCACTTCACCAACATCGAGACCATCAAGTACTAGACTCGATGTGCTAGGGTTTCGGGCCCGTCCGCCTCATGGCGGGCGGGCTCTTTCCTTGTGTAGGGAAAAGCGAGCCCATGGATTCTGTTCCGCCGGTGCTGAAGGGCTTCCGCTTTCATCGCCAGATCGCCATCACCGGCTTTTCCGAAATCTGGCAGGCCGAGGATCTGGGGCTGGGGCGGGCCGTGGCGGTCAAGATCTTCGCCCCAATTCTGGATGCGAACGGGCAAGTTCCCCCTTTCCCGGTGGCGGAATGGCGCCGTCGTTTTCTGCAAGAGGCGAGGATTCAGGCGGGTTTCGACCATGCCCATATCGTACCGGTGGTGGCATTGGCCAGTTTGCAGGATGGCCGGCCGGCCATGGTGATGCAGATGATGTCGGGCTCCCTCCGTCTGGAGATCGGCGCCGACCTCTTCAAGCCGGGAGAGACCGAGGCCTTGGGCGAGGAGGCCCGGCCTCGGGCCATCAGTCCGGCCCGGGCGCGGATTGTTCTGCTGGAAGTCCTGTCGGCCCTGGTTTTCCTGCACGGGCGCGGGATCGTCCATCGCGATATCAAGCCGCGCAACCTGCTGCTGATCAATGGTCCCGGCAGTCGGGTCAAACTGACTGATTTCGGAATGGCCAAGCCGCCGGGCGAGCCTGTGTCGGCTGGGCCGGCCTGGTTCGGCACCCCCGACTATATCAGCCCCGAGCAATTCGCCGATTCCGGCCTTGCCGATGATCGTTCGGATATCTTTTCCCTGGGAATCGTCGGGATACGCATGGTGACCGGACATCTGCCCGACCGTCAACGGCTGGCGGCGGTGGAGGATATGCCGGCCGAATTCAAGCAATTGCTGGTGCGGATGCTGGACATGGAGCCCTCGAGGCGGCCCAGTGCGAGTCAGGCCATGGAGCGATTGCTGGCGATCGACTTGCCCCCTGGACGGCGGGAGAGCATGATGACGGGGTAAGCCATATTGCTTGGTGCCGTCATGATTACCTCCGTCGCCTTGCCGACCCTGAGCTCGGGCCTCGCGGTTCAGTCTCGCGCCGCCCAGACTGCCGCCGATAATATCGCCAATGTGGTGACCCCCGGCTATGAAGCCCAGCAAGGCCAGGTGGTGTCCGTCAATCCGTCGGGGGCGTCCTATGTGCCGCTGCCGCCGGAAGGGGAGGTGGATCTGGGGCGTGAGCTGGTCAACTTGACCGCCGCCAAGCAGGCCTATAGCCTTGCCGCCCACGCCTTCTCGAGCATCGCCAAGACGGAGAAGGACGGGCTGGACACTCTGGCCTAGGCGTTCCCTTTTTCGGAAATCCATGCATATGTCAGCAAAGCCCAAGGCCTATCTCGCCGGTCCGGCGGTCTTCCATCCGGCTGCCAAGGCCCTGCTCGAGTATCTGAGCGAGATGTGTGCCGGGAACGGCCTGGAAGGGCTGGCTCCGTTCCAGCCCAGTGCCGAGGACTTGGCGCTGCCCCCGGCCGAACTGGCCTCGTTGATCCGCCGGCGTAACATGGAGCTTATCCGCTCGGCTGACGTCATGGTCGCCTGCGTCTCTCCCTTCCGTGGGGCGGGCGCCTGTCCTGGGACGACCTGGGAGATGGGCTATGCCGAAGGCCTCGGCAAGCCGGTGGTGGCCTGGTGCGAGGAGACCAAGCCCTATATCGACCGTGTTCCCCATGATCGAGACGAGGACGGCCGCGCCTTCTGCCGTCAGCATGGCATGCTGGTGGAGGATTTCGGCCTTGTGGAGAACCTGATGTATGCCTCCGGCCCCATGGCGGTGCAGTCCGAATTCGAGGCGGCGGTCAAGCTTGCCCGTCAGCTGGCGGAGGCGATTCAGCCTTCCGCAGGGTGAAGCGGATGGTGGTGCCGACATCGGGTTGGGAATCCACCCAGATCCGGCCGCCATGGGATTCCACCACCCGACGGCATAGGGCCAGGCCGATTCCGGTGCCGTCGTAGAGCTCTCGATGGTTCAGGCGCTGGAACAGGCCGAAGATCGTCTCGAAATACTGCTGCTCGATGCCGATCCCGTTGTCGCCTACGGCAATCTCGACCATGCCTTCCCCGCAATCATGGCCGGAGATCCTGATCTGCGGCTTGCGATCCGGTGCCCGGTACTTGACCGCGTTGCCGATCAGGTTCTGGAAGACGCTTTGAATGGGGGCCGGACTGCCCAGCACCGCCGGCAGGCGTTCGATCTCGATGGTCGCACCGGCTTCCTCCACCGCCACGGCCAGGGAATCCAGGGCCGTTCGTGCCAGTCGGCCGGGATCGATGGCCTCGGGCGCAGTCTCGGCGCGGCTTATTCGCGAATAGGCCAGGATGCCGGCGATCAGGGTGGACATCTGCTTGGCGGCGCGTACGGCGAAGGTGATATATTCGTCGGCCTGGGCATCGAGCCGGCCTTGATAGCGCCGTGACAGCAATTGCAGAAAACTGGTGACGTTGCGCAGCGGTTCCTGGAGGTCATGGGAGGCGGCGTAGGCGAAATGCTCCAACTCCGCATTGCTGGCGGCCAGGTGGGCGGTACGCTCCAGCACTTGCCGCTCCAGGGAGGCATGGCTGTCGGCAAGCTGGCGGGTCAGGCGCCAGGCGGCCTCGGTCCTGCGGTCGTAGAGGATCGCGACGCCCAGCAGGGCGAAAGCCAGGGCGCCCAGGGCAAGGCCCTCGCGCAGCAACATCCGCCGCCATTCCGACAGGGCCGTACGGGTTGACAGGCCCACGGTCACCACCAGGGAATAAGGCTCCAGGGTACGGTAGGCGACGATTTTGTCATTGCCGTCGGCCACTGAAACGATCTGGGCGGTTCCTGATGGATGGCGGAGGATATGTTCCCGGAAGAGGGGGCTGTCGGCAATGGCGCGTCCCACATATTGATCATGAGAGGGCGCACGGGCCAGGAAGGTGGCGCCCTCGCCGAACACTGCCGCGCCGCCTTCGTCTTCGATATTGACGGAATCGATCGCCTGTCTCAGCGCCCCTGGGTCGAGCCCGGCGACCAGAACACCGGCAAAGCTGCCGTCGGCGGCGCTCAGCGCCCGCACCAGCGGAATGGAGAGGCGGTCGGAAAACCGGCTGGCCAGGGGACGGCCGATCAGGAATTTACGTTGGGGATAATTCGCCTTGATGGCGGTGAAATAGTCGCGGTCGGCGATGTTCTGCTTGCCGGCGGGGGGCTTGGGAGGATCGCGCGAGATGGTGCTTCCGATCACCTGGCCGTCTCGGTCGGCGACGATCATGGCGCTGATCTCGGGAAAGCCGCTCAGGCGGGCCCGGAACCATTCGTGGGTGGCGGCATCGGGCCAGGTGACCGGGTCGATGCGCAGCGCGGCGTCATCGAACAGACGCTCGATCCCGTGCATGGTTCCGTTGATCTGGGATTCGGCGGCGCGGGCCAGGGATTGGGTCAGAAATTCGGCGTTTTGCAGTTCGTGGTCACGGGCCAGCCACGCCTGCCAGGCCCAGGCGTCAATGATGACCAGGATGATCAGGATGGCGACACTTCTGCCGCGCCATAATCGGCCCCATGCCAGCGGGGTAATATCCTCGGCCCTCATGTTCACGCGCCTTATTCCGCACTGCGGCACGCCATCCTGAGAGCTCCCGGTATCCTCGTCAACGGGGGATTCTGTGTGGTTATGGGAGTGCCATCAATGCGTGTCCAATGGGCCTGATTATTCTTTCCATGCGGAGATGTCGGTGCGGCAGGGAAGGGTAAAGCGGAACGTGCTGCCAATCCCCGGCGCCGAATCGACCCAGATGCGGCCGCCCTGGCGCTGGATGATCCGCTTGCAAATGGTCAGGCCGACACCGGTTCCGGCATAACCGGAATGGGGATGCAGGCGACGGAATAATTCGAACACATCTTGTTCGGCGGGATCAAAGCCGATGCCGTTGTCAGCGACGGAGAAGACCCATTCGTCCTGATAATGTTCGGCCTTGATCTCGATGCGCGGTGCCTGGTCGTCCTTGCGATACTTGAGGGCGTTGCCGATCAGATTCTGGAACACCTGAAGCAATTGGATGGAATCGGCGGCCACCATGGGCAGCGGCGCAACCACGATTTCGGCGTTGCTGGCACGGATCGCCTCGCGCAGATTGCCGATGGCGCCGCGGCAGGCGTCCTCGACTGCCACTGCCTCGATACGGCCTTCGGTGAGGGTCGTACGGGAATAGGTCAGAAGATCATTGATCAGGTGGTGCATGCGCATGGCGCTGCCGGTGACCAGATCCAGGTATTCCTTACCCTTATCGTCGAAGTGGGAGCCGTAATCGCGTTCGATCAACTGCGAGAAGCAGGCAACGGTCCTAAGGGGTTCCTGCAGATCGTGGGATGCCACGTAGGCGAAGCGTTCCAACTCGGAATTGGCCTCGGTCAGGGTCTCCACCGCCTTACTCAGCTTCTCCGCATGATTACGGCGCTCGTCATCGGCCCTGACCCGGTCGGTGACGTCGCGGACGATATGAAATCCCCCCACGGGTTGCCCATCCGGGCCGGGCAGGCTGGCATAGCTGGTCTCGAACCAGGACGTGCTTCCGTCCTGGGTCAGGGATTGCAGTTGCACGAAGGATTCACCGGCCAAGGTCCGGTCCCAGCACTCGGAAAACAGCCGCAACCGATCCGGGACATGCTCGAAGATCTCGTCGATGGGCATGCCAAGCTTGATGTCGCGGTTGAAGAAATTCCAGCAGACGGCCTGATAGCGCGGATTGAAGGCGGTCAGCCGCTTATCCTTGTCCCAGGCGGCGATCAGATCTTGGGAGGCGCGCAAGAGACCGGTCAGGCGGACATTGAGATCGCTCAGTTCCTGATTGCTCTGCCTCAGGGCCACGTCCCGCCGTTCCAATTCCCGTTCCCATCGCTGGAGAAGGGCGAACAGCATCGCCGCCGTGACCAGGATGAAGGCGGCGCCCTTGGACATCTCCAGCAGAGCCGCCATTCCGGGGGGTTCGGAGAGGCCGACCCAGACGGCAATGGAGGAGAGCAATATCCAGGTCAGACCAACGGCCGCGTAAATACCGCTGATACGCCAGGCGACGCGAAGTGCCATGACTTTCTCCATTGCGCCTGCCGCATCCAACCTCAGAGTATCGGAAACCAAGAACCTTTCCATCAGTTATGGTGCGTACAAGATCGATGGAATTCTGGATTCGCTATTTCTAAATATGCAAACACGAATAAGAATCGGGGCGACGGACAGGGTGATTTGGCAAAAAGTCACAGAGAACGCCACGCTGTCCTGCGATCGGTGCTGTCTGAGGATGACAAAGGAAAAGAGATGGTGGGCGATACAAGGATTGAACTTGTGACCCCTCCCGTGTGAAGGGAGTGCTCTCCCGCTGAGCTAATCGCCCATCTCTATGCGGCGGGAACGGCAAAAGCGTTCCCTAAGGAGGGCCGCTTTATATGGCGCGGCCGTACTCCTGTCAAGAAGGCTTTCAGGTGGTCTCGCGATCAATGACCTGGATGGTGGCCGGGGCCTGATACGAGTCCAGCAGGGCCAGCAGGGTTTCGGGCGAATGATGCACCGCCACCATGGAGCGGTGGCGCGGCTTGACGAAGCCTTCGTCGGCCATGTGGTCGAGAAAAGCATGCAGCCGCTCGAAATAGCCGGCGACGTCCAAAAAGCCCAAGGGCTTGTTGTGCAGCCCCAATTGCGCCCAGGTCCACACCTCGAACAATTCCTCCATGGTGCCGATGCCGCCGGGCAGGGCGATGAAGGCATCGGCCAGATCGGCCATGGCGGCCTTGCGTTCGTGCATGCTGTTGACGACCCGCAATTCCGTCAGGTTGGCGTGGCCGACCTCCCACGTCATCATGGCTTCGGGAATGATGCCGATAACCTTGCCACCGGCCGCCAGGGCGGCATCGGCGACCACACCCATCAGGCCCACATTGCCGCCGCCATAGACCAGTTCCAGCCCCCGCTCGGCCAGCAGCCTTCCCAAAGCGGTCGCCGCCTTGGCATAGGCCGGGTTCGCACCGGCGGAAGAGCCGCAAAAGACGCAGACCCGCTTCATGTCCTTATCCTTCCGCCAGGATTCGGGTGAACTCCCGCACCGCCGCCTCGGGGCCGTCCTTGTGGTTCCATACGCCGCCCGACACCGCCAGGAAATCGGCGCCGGCGGTGATCAGCGGAACGCAATTGTCCAAGGTGATGCCGCCGATGGCGACGCAGGGCACGGTGAACAGTTTGCTCCACCATTCCAGCAAATCCACGTCGGCGGTGGTGGGGGCATCCTTGGTCTCGGTGGGGAAAAAGGCGCCGAAAGCCACGTAATCGGCGCCAGCCTCCCCGGCCTCCATGGCCAGGTGGCGCGAATCGTGACAGGTGATGCCGACGAT
>JACQAD010000181.1 GCA_016195125.1 Magnetospirillum sp. | reverse complement strand
GGTGGTGTTCTCCGCCACCGACATCGAGGTGCCCGCCGACTGGTCTCAGGTAGCCTGCGACGTCCTGGCCCAGAAGTATTTCCGCAAGGCCGGCATCCCCGCCGCCCTCAAGCGGGTGCCGGAGAAGGGCGTGCCCGATTGGCTGTGCCGCCACGAACCCGACACCGAGACCCTGGCCAAGCTGCCGGAAAAGGACCGCATCGCCGGTGAGAAGAGCGCCAAGCAGGTGTTCGACCGCCTGGCCGGCACCTGGACCTATTGGGGCTGGAAGGGCGGCTATTTCAACACCGAGGACGACGCCAAGTCCTTCCGTGACGAGATGGCCTTCATGCTGGCCCGCCAGATGGGCGCCCCCAATTCCCCGCAATGGTTCAATACCGGCCTGCATTGGGCCTATGGCATCGACGGCCCCGGCCAGGGCCATTCCTATGTGGACTTCAAGACCGGCAAGCTGGTCCGCTCCAAGTCCGCCTACGAGCACCCCCAGCCCCATGCCTGCTTCATCCAGTCCATCGAGGACGACCTCGTCAACGAGGGCGGCATCATGGATCTGTGGGTGCGTGAGGCCCGCCTGTTCAAGTACGGCTCGGGCACCGGCACCAATTTCTCCAGCCTGCGGGGCGAGGGTGAGAAGCTGTCGGGCGGCGGCCGTTCGTCCGGCCTGATGAGCTTCCTCAAGATCGGCGACCGCGCCGCCGGCGCCATCAAGTCGGGCGGCACCACGCGCCGCGCCGCCAAGATGGTGGTGGTGGACGTGGACCACCCCGACGTCGAGAAGTTCATTTCGTGGAAGGTGCGCGAAGAGCAGAAGGTGGCCGCCCTGGTGGCCGGTTCCCGCCTCGCCGCCCGTACCCTGACCGAGGTCATGGCCGCCTGCCGCGAATGGGATGGTGCTGATGGCGAGGGCCGCTTCGACCCCAAGGTCAATGGCCGCCTGAAGAAGGCCATCATCGACGGCCGCAAATGCGAGATCCCCGAGAACTACATCCAGCGGGTGATTCAGTTCGCCCGTCAGGGTTATACCCAGATCGACTTCCCGGTGCTGGACACCGACTGGGATTCCGAAGCCTATCTCACCGTGTCGGGCCAGAATTCCAACAATTCGGTGCGCGTCGACAACGCATTCCTCAGCGCCGTCATCCATGACAGCGACTGGAACCTGACCCACCGCAAGAACGGCAAGATCGCCAAGACCCTGAAGGCCCGCGATTTGTGGGAGCAGATCGGCGAAGCCGCCTGGGCTTGCGCCGACCCGGGCATCCAGTTCGACACCACCATCAACGAGTGGCACACCTGCCCGGATTCGGGGCGCATCAACGCCTCCAATCCCTGCTCGGAATACATGTTCCTGGACGACACCGCCTGCAATCTGGCGTCCTTGAACCTGATGTGCTTCCGCATGGAAGACGGCACGTTCGATGTCGAGGGCTATCGCCACGCCTGCCGGCTGTGGACCATGGTCCTGGAAATCTCGGTGCTGATGGCCCAGTTCCCCAGCCCGCGCATCGCCGAGCTGTCCTACGAGTTCCGCACCCTGGGCCTGGGCTATGCCAATGTGGGCGGCCTGCTGATGGCCATGGGCCTGCCCTATGACAGCGACAAGGGCCGCGCCATGATCGGCGCCATCACCGCCCTGATGACCGGTGAATCCTATGCCACCTCCGCCGACATGGCCGAGGAGCTGGGGGCCTTCGAGGGCTTCGAGAAGAACCGTGCCTCCATGATGCGGGTCATCCGCAACCATCGCCGCGCCGCCCATGGCCTGGGCACCGGCTATGAAGGCCTGTCGGTCACTCCGGTACCGCTGGACGCCGCCAATTGCCCCGATGCCCCTCTGCTGGCCGCCGCGCGCCAAGCCTGGGACGAGGCGCTGGCCAAGGGTGAGAAGCATGGCTTCCGCAACGCCCAGGCCACCGTGGTCGCCCCCACCGGCACCATCGGTCTGGTGATGGATTGCGACACCACCGGCATCGAGCCCGACTTCGCCCTGGTGAAGTTCAAGAAGCTGGCCGGCGGCGGCTATTTCAAGATCATCAACCGCATGGTGCCCGAGGCTCTGCGCACGCTCGGCTATAACGAAGCCGACATCGCCGAGATCATCCGCTACGCGGTCGGCCATGCCAGCCTTCGCGGCGCGCCGCACATCAACCATGACTCGCTCAAGGCCAAGGGCTTCGACGAAGCCACCCTGGAGCGCCTGGAAGGTCAGCTGGAAAGCGCCTTCGACATCAAGTTCGTCTTCAACAAATACGGCCTGGGCGAGCAGTTCTGCACCGAGACCCTGGGCATCCCGCGCGACAAGCTCGACGATTACACCTTCGACATGCTGTCCTGGCTGGGCTTCACCCGCGAACAGATCGATCTGGCCAATACCTACGTCACTGGGGCCATGACCCTGGAAGGCGCGCCCTTCCTCAAGGACGAGCACCTGCCCGTCTTCGATTGCGCCAGCCCCTGCGGCCGGATCGGCAAGCGCTATCTGGGAGTCGAAAGCCACATCCGCATGATGGCCGCCGCCCAGCCCTTCATCTCGGGCGCCATTTCCAAGACCATCAACATGGCCAACAACGCCACCGTCGAGAATTGCAAGGAAGCCTACATGCTGTCCTGGCGTCTGGGTATCAAGGCCAACGCGCTCTACCGCGACGGGTCCAAGCTGTCGCAGCCGCTGCAGGCCTCGCTGCTGGAAGATGCGGGCGAACTGGTCGACGACCTGGCCGATTCCTCCATGGCGGCACGGACCGAAATCGTCGCCGAGCGCATGGTCGAGCGGGTGATCTCGCAGATCCAGGCGCGGCGCAAGCTGCCCGACCGCCGCAAGGGCTATATCCAGAAGGCCATGGTCGGCGGCCACAAGGTCTATCTGCACACCGGCGAGTACGAGGACGGCAAGCTGGGCGAGATCTTCATCGACATGCACAAGGAAGGCGCCTCCTTCCGGGCCATGATGAACAATTTCGCCATCGCCATCTCGGTGGGCCTGCAATACGGCGTGCCGCTGGAGGAATACGTCGAAGCCTTCACCTTCACCCGCTTCGAGCCCTCGGGCATGGTCGAAGGCAACGACACCATCAAGATGTCGTCGTCCATCCTGGACTACATCTTCCGCGAACTGGCCATCTCCTATCTGGGCCGCAACGATCTGGCCCATGTGGAGCCCGCCGACCTCATGCCCGACACTGTCGGCCGTGGCGCCGCCGAGAGCCAGTTGGATGTCCAAAGCGCCGCCGCCCACCAGTTGGCCGTGGTGGAAAAGGTGGCGTCGCGCGGCTATGTCCGCTCGAACCTGCTGTTCCTCAACCGTGGCAACGGCCCCACCTCGGTATCGGCCGATATCTCGGGTGGAGGCATGCAGATGGCGGCCTCGGCCCAGGCTTCGGTCGCCGTCGGGATCGACACCGAAGCCCTGCTCCAGCAATTCGACGCCCGCGCCGAGCAGATCCGCACCGCCCGCATGAAGGGCTATGAAGGCGATGCCTGCCCCGAATGCGGCAACTTCACCCTGGTGCGCAACGGCACCTGCCTCAAGTGCGACACGTGCGGCGGCACCACCGGTTGCTCGTGATCATGAACACTGAGCGGACTCGAACTTAATCTCCTCGGTCCGCAAAGCGAAGGGCCGGTCCCCCAGGGGCCGGCCCTATTCCTTTGGCCCTCGCCCCAAAGCAAAAGCCCCGGTCCAATGGTCCGGGGCCAGCAATCTGTCGGGATGGAACGGTTCAGGCGGCCTTGGTAGCCAAACGAGCCGCGATGGCACCAAGGGTGTTGGTCATTTCGGGATAGACCGCCATCAGACGCTGCACCTGGGCGCGGGTCCAATCGGTATCGACCGGGCGGCCCTTGGCCTCGGCATCCAATTGAGCGGCCAGTGCGCTCACATCTTCCCAACGGCAAATCATGGCGCCCTCGCCCCCGTTATCCTCACACCTGGAGGTTATGAGGATGGGAGCTGAAAAGAAACCGACGAGTATTGACGGATTGGATTGGGCTGTAACCGAATCTTACCGCACACCCCGCTCGGAGCCGGTGCGGGCGATGATCTCGGCCACCATTTTCTGGTTCCGCCCCAGCCAATCGTCGAACTCGGCGATCAGTTCGGGTGCCTTGACCGAGGACAGG
>JACQAD010000180.1 GCA_016195125.1 Magnetospirillum sp. | reverse complement strand
AATCAGAGGCCTGCCCCATGGACCGCATCATGGAAATCATTCACGTCTACAAGGAAGTGATCGCTTTTGCCCTGGTGGGGCTTCTGACACTGCTGATCCTCAAGCGCTACTGGGACGAGATCAGCTTCTGGCTCATGGATCTCGGCTACGGCCTGCCGGTGATCGGCAGGGTTGTTCGGCTGTCGAAGAGTCTTGAGTTCAACGCTCAGTCACGCTGGTTTCATTCCGAAGAGACACTGGCTCAGGCCTATATCGATCACTACGACAAGCTCCATGCTGATCCTGAATATTACGACAAATGCTCGTCATATCTGGCCCGCGCGGGAGAGACCGGCCGCCATCCCTTCGCCTGGTATATGTGGATTTTGGTCTTTGCCATGGTCGCTATCGAAGCCATGGGTTTTTCCTATGTCCTGGCGGGCTTCACCATTCCGGGAGCCAGCGAGAACGTGCTGAAGCTGGGCGCGCTTGGCATCTCCCTGCTGGTGTCGGTGCTTCTGGTAGGGTTCACCCATTGGACCGGGAAGGAGCTTTACACCAATTCGTTGATGGCCAAGGCCCGCTCCTGGTGGAGCCATGACAGTCGGCAAGGGGCCAAACTCGTGGAAAGTGACCACGAGATCACCATCGAGAAGAACAATGCCGATGACGGCGAGCCCAAATACGTCCAGTTGCTCAACCGCGTCTCGGCCACCGGTGATGCGGAAAAGCGATTCAATGTGACCATTGGTACCGCCATCCTGGTTATCGCCATCGCCATCGGCGCCACCTGGGTTCGCGGCATTGTTCTGGAGCGAGAAATCCAGGCCGAAACCACCGGCATTGTTTCCCAGATCAAGCAAGGGCCGTCTCAGTCCTTCTACCCGTCGGCGCTCACCCAGCCGCAAGCCCAGGCCGATATCAAAAGTGTCGAGGACGGCAATACCCTCACCCGTGAGGGTGGTTGGGGAACCTTCATCGTGTTGGCGGTGATCTTCGTGTTCATGCAGATCTTCGGTGTTTTGACCGGCTTCAAGTTCGGGTTTGTTGGCAAGGAAAGCCCTGGAGCCTACGATACCGTTTCACGCTTCAAGACCCGCAATGCTTACGAGGCTCATCACAAGACCCGCCGAACCGCCATTCTGCGGACCGGGGGACGCCGATTGCTCGACCTGCAGCAGCGACTGGCCCGCAATGTTCGCGAGCGCGGCACGACAGCGGAGCAGAAAGACGCCGCGAGCCATTCCGAGAGCCGCGACATTCATGCCTATCTGGAGCGCGTCTTGCGTCAAGAGGACGAAACTGACCGCAAGAAGGTGGAGCGTGACGCGGCCAATGCCGCCCAACGTCAGTCCTCTGCCAAACCTCAAATTGCTCCGGCCTCACCCAAGATCGGTGAACCGATTTCCCGTCCGCAGCCTGATCAGGTTGGCGATATCGACATCGAGGAAACCGACGAGCAAATGGAGGCCCGAATTCGCGCTGAAATGCGCCAAGAAGTTGAGGCCGGGGCCGAGCAAGCCCGTCTGCGAAAGGAAGAGGAGCGCCGCGCTCGCGAGGCGGCCATTCGCGCCCGCCTTCAAGCTCAGCAGGCAGAGTAATCCAGCAACCTTCCTAAGAAGGGCGGGATCATTTGCCCGGCCCTGTGGAGAGTGAAGCATGATGAAGAAGGTTGCCGCGCTATCGTGCGCGTTGATGCTGTCGGCCGGCACAGCAGGCGCAGGACAGAGAGACATGATCGCGAGCTGCTACGGTATGCTCAAAATCAGCGCTCCCAAGGCCACCTTACAGCGCGAGATCTTTGTGGTGATCGACCAGACCACTCCGGTCGATGAGCCGCAGCGGAAGGCGCTGCTCCAGGACGTGGTCACCAAGCTTGCCCCTGAAACGGCGATAACCGTCCTTACCTTCTCCGCCTTCATTGGCGACCGCTACGCAGACCAGTCCTTCTCCGGAATGCTCGACCGCATACCGACCCAAGACGAGCGCGACGACATTCCGAAAGTGAAGCTGAAAGACCTGGATCGCTGCCTTCAGGCGCAGCAGCAGTTCGCAACAACGAAGGTTACGGAAGCCATCACAGGTGGATTCGGCAAGCCAACGGACTCCATTGCCCGCTCGGATATTCTCAGCACTCTGAAAGAGATTTCGTCGAACATCATCGCCACATCTCCTGCACGCCAGAAGGATGTCCTCCTGATCTCGGATATGCTTGAAAACTCCTCGATCACTTCGTTCTACGCCAAAAACACGGTCAAGATGATCGATCCGAAAGCGGAGTTGGCCAAGGTCAGCGGCACTGGAGACTTCGGGGGGGCACGGATTTTTGTGGCAGGTGCGGGATCAATCGTCACGGCGGGCAAGAAGCAGGTGGAAACCTACCGTGATCCGAAAACTATGGACGCTCTGGAAGCTTTCTGGCGCGAGTATTTCACTCGCTCCAATGCAACCGTGGTGGTATTTGGCAAGCCCTCATTGATGGGCAGGTTCTGATCCTGACGGCCAAGTTTAACAGGGGGCACGACAATGGAACTATTTCTGATCGTCTCGTTGGTTCTACTGGTGTGGTTCGTCAAGATCTACAACAGTTTACAACGTTGCGCGAATGACGTTAAGCGGGCGCGGGCCGATATCATGGCGTCCATGAAGAAGCGTCTCGATCTGGCAGGGCGCCTGATCGACATCGCCAAGTCCTATGGCGAGCACGAGAAGTTCACCCAGCTGACCTCTGCCGACAGCATGTCCTCGATTTCTGATGCCGTTGCCGTCGCCAGCAAGGTTGATCAGGTCCTGAATCAAGTATCCAGTTTGGCCATGGCCTATCCCGATCTCAAAGCCAACGCCACCTATCAGCAATTGATGTCCCAATTGCACGAGATCGAAACCGACCTTCAGAAGCGCCGAGAGGGCTATAATGCCTCAGTGAGCGACTACAACACCTACCGCTGCTCGCTGCCGCAAACGCTTTTTGCAGCCTCCATCGGCTTCCCGGAAGCTCCGTATTTCGCCGTCGACGAAAACGGCCTAGACACACTCCCCGATTTTAAGACCGATGACGGCCAGATGCTGAAGGCGACCTTGCATAAGATGGGGGGCAAGGCAGGGGACTTGGTGAGCCAAGCTGGCAAGCAGCTCAACACTGCGATCGCCGAGGTGAAGAGTGGAGCTAATGATCCTGGGCGGTAAAAGCTTTCTTTATGTGGGAGGTTAGAGGGCGACGGCGGCTTCGAGACGATAGTTACATCGCCACCCCCCGCGCGCGCGACCGCTCTCGCACCTTCTGATTCTGTGGGGGTTGCTGCCGGCGGGCCTGTAGATCCTCGTTCCAGTCCTTGCGCTGGGGGCGCAGGCGTTCCGGCACCCGCCCGAGGCCGGCGGCCACACGCTCGGCCAGTTTATGTCCGGCCTCGTCGTTGTCGAAGCCGAGGAAGAACTTGGCCGTGGGATGGCGATCCGCGAGCCGGCGCAACTCCTCCAGGGTCCGCGAGCCCATGGCACCGCCGGTACTGACGTACAGAGTATCCCGGCGCTGCTCCATCTGCCCCAGGCTGAGGGCGTCGATCCCGGACTCGACCACGACGATCCGTGCCGGCTGTCGGCGGGCCTCGGGCGTGCCGAAGATGGCCAGGGCCTTCTGACCGCCCTTGGCAAAGCCGCTCCAGGTCTTCCCCTTGACTTCGAATCCGACCACATTCCCGTTCTGGTCGCGGTGGGCGAACAGCACGTTGCCCCGCTGGTCCTGGCGTACCTCGTCATTGGCCAACGCCTCGACAGTGAGGCGCTCGATTCCCCGTTGCTGCAGATAGGGTGGCACCACTGCCTTGGCCGCCATCCAAGCCTGACGTGCTGCCGTGTGATCGCGGTCCCGCTCCGTCGGTTCCGGTGCTGGAGCCGATATACTGTCCGAGTTGCCATCGAGGTAGGGGCGCAGGAACTGCCGCACGTCACCCAGCGTACCGCCCCGGCGACGGCGTACGAACTGGATCACGCCGCCATTGTCGCGATCATCACCCGTGGAGAAGTAGCTCCAGGTTCCATCCGGCCCCGGCTGGGCAATCACCACGTCCGCACCATTGCGCAGCTTCACGCTGCCCTTGGTCGATTCGCGGGCATCCACCCGATACCCCATGTCCTGGGCCAGCTTCACAAAATCGATCCGGCGCATGGCCTCCAATTCGGCAGCGCTATTACCGTAGCCAGCAGCGCGCTGCGCATCCGGCGCGCGCGACAGCTTCATCACCTTGGCCACCAGCTCGGCGTCACGGTTGCCGTCCTTGGCCTGGTCGGCGACGAAAGCTCGCCATTCGGGTTTGGGCTGGCGTGCATCACGCGGCCCCTTTCGATGGGCATCCATCTCGGACTTCTGGCGGGCCTTGATCTCCTCCCATTCGGTACCGCGCCGGCGGGCATCCCATTTCCTGAAAATCCAGCGTGTGACACCTCGACGCCCAAAGAGGATATCCAACGTCTTCCGCCGATGACGTTGACGGGCGACCAACTGGGCTCGTTCCGCCTGGTGGCGTTGATACAGGGACTCCCGTCCCTCCCGGCGCTGCTGGACAGTCTGCTGATAGACGGTCTGGCTGTGCTGCCGGAAAGCCTGCCAGAGCCGTTCGCGCGCCTCCTGATAGGGAGATGGCGGAGCC
This sequence comes from Magnetospirillum sp., assembly GCA_016195125.1. GTDB lineage: Bacteria > Pseudomonadota > Alphaproteobacteria > Rhodospirillales > Magnetospirillaceae > Phaeospirillum. The sequence goes on along the minus strand of JACQAD010000180.1, from coordinate 11,255 downwards.
GCCTCGTTTCCGGGCGCTACGCGATCTCCGGGCCGTCGCACAGAGTGATTTCGTTCGGCTCCCGCGTTGACCACACCACCAGGTACATCACCCGGCAATATGCCTTCACCTCGGCCGGCGAAGCGAACCACATGGAGTTCGGACAGGTTTCGCAGACGATTTCGCGCTGCGGGCGGCGGGTCGCGTCCAACTGCTGCAAGGTACTGCTGCTCATGGTCTTCTCCTCTCGGGACAGGTTGGGGGGTCTTGGTCGGCATCGGCCCAAGCCGTTGTTCCAGCTTGCTTCGCGCCCATGCCTTGTCGATGTGGGACGGTGAGGCCGAATCGGTGGGATCGGTTGTGCTGACCAGTCGTGCGCCGGAGCCTTTAGCCTCGTACCGCAGTCCAAGGCTGTTCAGGCCGGCCTGGAGTTGTTCCCAGGTGGCCGCGCCGTCGATGACGTTGGCGAGCTGCGGGTGGAGGTCGTCACGGCGGAGAAAGGTGCCCAACGCCTCCTGTCCGGTGTGGCGTTCACGGTCGGTGTCCTGGCGCTTCCTCTTTCCCACCGGCTTCGGAGCCAGAGTCACCCGACCATCGTTGCCGATCTCAGCGTTGAAGTGGCCTCGGTCCTGTGCCCAGCCTTGATCATGCTCCACCTCGCGGCAGACCTTTTCCAGTCGGGCGTAGTCGTGGCTCAGATCAGCGGTTCGGCCATCCAGGCCCCGCTTGTTCACCACCACATGCACATGGTGGTGATCGCGGTCACGATGGATGGCAATGACCGCCTGGTGGTGTTCCAGCCCAAGGGCTTGCAGCGCCTGGTCAGCCGCCGCGAAGGCCTGTTCGTTGGTCGGGCGCTCCAACTCGGCCCAGCTGAGGATGAAGTGATAGACCGGCTTTCCGGCCCGGGATTCATTGGCAACGGCGCGCATCTCGCGCGGTGCCGTGGAAAGGTCATGGAGATTCCGAAGGGTGACAGCCTCGGCCTTGGTGGAGACGTATTCCACCGCGCCCTTGAAGCCGGTCCCGCCACTGCCCTTGCCGTCCCGGCTGCGGACCACCTTCGGAATCATGGTTCGCCTTCGATCTGAGCCAAGGCCGACTTGATCAGGGTGGTGACGGCCCCGAGGTCATCCAGAATCGGCCTCAGGGTCGCAGCAAGTGGTACAGACCCCGTGACGTTGGCGGCGTGGGCAATCTGGTTCAGGCTGACGCCCAGGCGCCGGGTCTGAAAGGCCAGCTTGGCGAGGGCTGCAATCGCCGCATCCCGATCCTTGGGGTTTGCGATTTCACCGCCGTTGAGCATCATCCTGCGGCCATAGTCCCTGACCTTGAGGCCGAACTCGGCAGCGCGTTGCTCGATCTGGCCACGCTCCTCCGTGGTCAGTCGGACACTCAAGGTTTCGGTTCGCCGTCGCCGGTTCGAGCGGGGCATTCCATCACCGGGCCGAGCCTTTGCCATTCCCCTTCCTTTCCTACCACCCACCCGGAATCGTCTGTCCGCGCGCACAAGCCCCGCAGGGGCGCGGAGCCCGGATGCCGCGACAGCGGCACCCCGTCAGGGGCAGACCAGGGGGGAACGGCAGCGCCGTTCCCATACCCTGTTTCAGTCCTTGATGCTGTGGCGTGACACACCGCATGACGTGGGTTCACCGCTGTTTTGACGGGGAGGTAACAGGCTTTCCGCATTGCTCTGCCGCGCGCGTTTCTACGGCCTTGGCAAAGCGCTCCATGGTGGTGGCCTTGTAGTCGGCGATGCGGGAATCGTAGTGGTCCGACAACATCTGGAACATGGCGCCCATCGAAATGCCGTACACGCCCACCGCCATGGCTCCCGCCAGCAGCAGACTGCGCCAGGAGCGGCGGCCCGCTATGGCCTGGGCACTGTCTGCCACCGCCTGGGAAAGACGGGCGATGGTCTGGGCCTCTGCGGCGGCGCTGACGTTCTGGCACGCCTCCTGGGCGGCTATGCCAATCCTGGAGGGGATGTCCTCGTAGAGGGCTTGGTGATGGCCGAGCGCCAGGAAAATTGCCCAAACGGCATCGTCATCGGGCAAGCCGAGCGCATCCTTGACATGCATGAGCCGCAATTTCTCGGCATCAGTCGCGACACGCCCGTAGAGGATGCGAAATACCTCGTCGGGAGACGCCATCACAGCACCTCGGATACCGTCGCCAGTTGTTCGTCGAACCGGTCGATGAATGACCGAATGCGGCGGCGATTGGTGAAGCTCAGGGTGCCATCCTCGCAGGCTACGCTGAAAGGCATGCTGGCCTGGTCCAGGGTGTCGTAGAGATCGTCCAGCAACTCGGGCATGGCGATCTCGCGAGCACCGAGAGCCAGGGCATCCTTGCGGGCGTTGCTGCCGTCGTAACGGACGAATTTTGCCGGGTCGCCATGATAGAGATTCTTGATGACAATCCAGTCCGCCGGCACCGCCGCGAAGTCCTTCAGTGCTACCGACAGGCCGGCGACGGATGGTCGCGACCGGGAAATTACATAGACGACCGTGGCGCGGGCGCCGAGATCGCGTAGCACCTCACCCAGCCGGATGTCGCCATTGATCAACTGGTGCAGGGAATCGCCAGCGCCGGCAGCCAAGTCGATCATGGCGCGACCGGATGGGTTGCCCGCGATCTCATCGAGCACCGAATCAAACGCGGTGAGGCTATTCAGGTCGATAAGCTGAACCGGTGCCAGCTTGCCGTAGAAGCGGCTGAGGTCGGGGTTTCGTTTGTCGCTGTCATAGGCGGTGGCGGGAATTGCCTTGCGGCAGTAGTGGTCCAGCAAGGCGCGGGCGAATACCGACTTTCCCACACCGCCCTTATCGCCGTGGACGAAGATGATGCGAGGCATGGCTATAGATCCTCATCTTTAACAGTGACGAACTTGCGGCTATCGGTGCCTGGGGCAGCCTTGGGGGCCGCTTGGGGCGAAGGCACGGCAACGGGCTTACCGGCGGCACGCCGGGCTTTTCGGTTCTTTCCACCGGCCTTTCGCGCATCCGCGACGTACTGGCGGAGCGTGCTCAAGCCCAAGTCGAAGCCCTGGCCGTCGAGGTATGTCTTGAGCTGCTCCAGGGAGATGCCGCGCGCCAGGGCGGCGTCGATCTCCGCGATCATCAGGGCGATGAGCTGGCGCTTGGACGCCTTGGCGGGGCTGGGCGTGAGGGCAGCAATGCCCGTACGGATGTGGTCGATATCCATGGGCATCTCAGGCGCAGGAGAGAGTGGGGATTGTACGAGCCGCCAGGGCCTGCCAAGTCGAGCCTGGAGCCCACTCATGGAAGCCTGCGGCAACACCGGCTGCCTGGAATGAACCTGGCTGGGAAAGGAGCGCCTGATGGAGCGCATCGGCAGCGGTAGCCGCCAGGGTCTGGATTGCCAGAGCTTCGCCGGCAGCGTGATCGTATCCGAAGACGGTGTAGGCGCCGGGCTGGTCAGCCTGACATTGCCGCCAATCCTCGATGTCGATGACGTGGCCGCTCAAGCATCCCAGATGCAGCCGCTCGCCGTCGAGGTAGGCCGCCTCGATGACACGGGCGATGATCAGCCAATCGTCGCCATGCCAGGGGCTGAAATGAGCGGTGGGGCAGCCCGTAACGAGATTCAGGCCAATGATGGTGATCTGGGAGGTGGTGAGATCAGTCGCGATCATTGCCACGGCCTCTCTTTCGCGGTTTTTTCGATGGCAGGGGTGGGGTGGTGTCTCCGTCGTCTGGTGGACGTCGGCGGAGCGGTTGACCCGGCAGAAGGGCGGCCAAGTGGTCCTTCGGAATGCCGTCGATGGGAAGCATCGTGCCGAGCAAATCGAGGCCGAAGCACAAGGCCGCAAAACCGGACGCGTCTTTGCAATGCGTGCCATCCCGGAGCATCTGCCGGGCAATGGCCAGCGACTGGCCGTAGGCCGCTTTTAGGGTGGCGAAGGAATGCCCCGTCAATATCTCTCGGGCATCCGCCGAGCCAGTTCGCGCGACGGCGAAGGGAACCGGGATCGGCTGAAGCGCTGGGGTCGTTACCGGCCCCTGGGCGCGAGGATCATCCCCGAACCGCCATGAGCCGCGAAAAGTGATGCCGAAGATGCGGAGCTCCATTATCGGCCTCCGCTCATGGTCTTGGTGAAACGCTCGAGCGTCTGCGTGAACTGCTCAAGAGCACGGGTCGTATCCGGGGCCAAGCTCACGGAGTTATTGCTTGAGCCGGTCCCCCTGGCCGGACTTCCGGAGTTGCTGTTTCCGGTCTGACTAGCCTGTGGAGCAGGATCACTGCCAAGCTGCGGTATGCCGCCGCCCATGAAATGGCGAGCAAGGTCAACAGCTTTTGATCCGCCCTGCGCGAGGGTGTTCGCGGTAAGCTTTGTGGCCTCGGCGGATGACCATTTGGCCATTCCCCAACCGGCCATCGTAACGGCACTGGCAACTGCTGCCGGTGTGCCACTGTCAGCCGTTTGGGAAAGATCGGAGGCCAGCGCCCTGGCCTTGAGGTGAAGAAGAACAGAAACCCCACCCAGAACGATCAGCAGGATGAAGTCACCAGTTTCGCTGTAAGAGAAGATATCTAAGGGGAAGTCACGACATATTGCGAGGTCTTTCCCCCCTTTTAAAACACACGGCTTCAGCAGTTTGGCCTTCTCAATTTCCGGCTGGATGAGCGAGACGCTGAACCCCAATGCTATTGCAAGGAATGGCGGCACCAGGATAGTCCCCACCACGATTCGGGCCGCCCGGTAGGCATATCCTCGCGTCGACTTGAATACGATGCAGACCAGCCACAGGGGGCTAAGACTTCCGAGCAAAAGCAATGAGAATAATACGTCGATGAGGCTGAACGCAAAATAGATAAACACAAATATGAATGGCGCCATTAGCATGATAACTAAAAATATCGCGTATAGTGTTGGAACAACAAATCCACTCGATACGGCGGCCAAGCGAAATAGGAAGTTGCATAGTCCCCATATGCTCAGAGCTTGAGCCTCAACAACCGCAGCAAGGCTCCCATAAAGACTGGAGCCGTTTCCAACTTCCGGCCCTTGCTGGCCAAAAAGCGAAATGATGAAGGCGGCAAGCTGAAGGCTTCCCTCCTCCAGCGGGGTGATGAAGAACGAGAAGACCGGGCTCGAGGACGAGTCCTGCCCAAGCGTCACATAGATGAGCGAGGTCGCAAAACTCACCTTGAGGAGGGAGACCGCCCGATCTCGGAAACTACCTGGCTGCCAGACCATCATGGCGGCGGTCCACATGACGTACAGCACGTAGAAGCCGTCGAGGACCGGTGAAATCTGGGTGGCCAGCTCGGGATAAAGCTTCGCCACGAATTGATTCCGGAGCCCCTCGATCTGAGCAAATTTGGCGGCAATCAGGCTGTCAGCCATGGCGCCCTCCGAGCCGGATCGCGCGGATTCCGGCAGCTACGACAGCGATTCCGGCCAGTGTCATACCGGCAGCCGTCCAAAGGTGGCCCCGCCAAGCTATCAGTGCCGCCAGAACTCCGATTTGGCAGGCCATCAGCGCAAGCTTCAGGTAGGGGCGGCGGACTGCCGAGGGGGTGGGATGCGGGTTCATGCTTCCTCCATGGAAGGGGAGATGTTGTCTGCACGGACATCAGTGTTGTCCGTACAGACAACATCCCCGGTCGGAGTCCGGCTGCTGACGGGACTTTGGGGGCGCGCCTCTATGTCTCTGTTTGGAAGGAGCTTTGCTGCCGCCTCTGCGGCGTCGGTCGGCGTCAGCACCTCGCGGAGACGAGCGACCTTGCCCCGCCATCCCCAATAGGGGTGGAGTTGGTAGGTCGGACTGTTACCGATGCGGGGGCCGCTGATAAGAATCCCCAGGTCGGCCAGCTTCGCCAGTTGCCGGCTGGCATTGGCGGTGGTCATCCCAAGCAGTCGCCCGACCTGTGATGGAGGACATGGGCAAAGGTTGTCGTAGGCCAAGTGCCGCAATACGACCATCAGCACCCGGTAGGTCTGGACGGTCACCCTCGGGTCTCGGGCCAGTTGGATCAGCGGGTCCTGGTGGAGTTGGAGCCAACTCTGTCCATAGGGTGACGCACGGCGCACCGGCAGGTGTACAACCACCCCCTCCAGGATTTCACCGGTCGCGGCATCAATGGTCGCAATGCGTCGTTTGGCGACCATGCTCAGTCTTGCCTCTTCCGGGGCCGTCCGCACGGGCGGCGTGGTGTGAGGGCAACCGTTCCGGCTGTGACGTATTGGTCGAGATCATGACGGCGATAACGGATCGCTTTGCGACGGCCATCACCAATTTCGGTCCAGCGAGGGCCGATGAGCCGATGAGCTCGGCGGCTCTTGGAACGCCAGACTCGCAAGGTGGCTGGTGTGAAGCCTAAATATCCAGCGGCCTGAGCCTCTGTATATAGCTCATCTAGTGACATTGTTACCCCGGATAACGCGGTCGTTACCGGAGTAAATATCTACATAGAGCCCATGCCGGTCGATGAGCTTAAAAGCATATTTTTGTATTACAACGCAGTCAGCCGTATGCCATCGGCATATTACTCTGTATCGGTCTGGAAGTTAACTTGCAGACCGATACATCAATTAGGATTGAACTCCACAAAAGCTGCATAATTTACCGGTGTCGCCACGCATATCTTCCTGCCGCCCTTCCTGACCCACAGATAGGAGGGTGGCAGCATCATGGTACGCCGGTGGTACAGTGGATGAGAAAAATCGACGGCTGCTCGGGTAACAACCGATAACATCAGGTAACATCAACTACCTGAATTTAAATGATTTTTCTCGTTGGGAGGTGGCTGGGGCGCCAGGATTCGAACCTGGGAATGCCGGTACCAAAAACCGGTGCCTTACCGCTTGGCGACGCCCCAGCAGAGCGGGTCGGCACCATAGCTCGACAAGCGGGCAGATTCAACGCCGCAAAACAGCCTAAAGCAGCTTTGCGGCGGCGACCCACCAGCCCGGCTGGGCCAGGGTCAGGGATTGGGCGGCGGCCTTGGCCTCGCCGGCTTTGGCGAACAGGCCAAAACAGGTGGCGCCCGATCCCGACATGCGGGCCAGCAGGCAAGAGGTCGAGGTGGCGAGCGCCGCCAGGACTTCGCCCACCACCGGCTCGATGGCGATTGCGGCGGGTGTCAGGTCGTTGCGCCGCGCCGCCAGGGCCTGGGCCAGAGCGAGGGCGTCGGCGGGGCTGTGCGCCAGCGGATCGGCGGGCGAGAAATCGCCGCTGCGGGCCTTGAACACTGCCGGCGTGTGCAGGGGTACCATGGGATTGACCAGGACCAGCCAGGCCGGCGGCAAGGCGGGGGCCGGTTCCAGCCACTGGCCGATTCCCATCATGCGGGTCGGGGTGCCGGCCAGACAGACCGGCACGTCGGCGCCGATGGCCAGGGCCAGGGCGTTGAGGGCCTCCGGTGCCAGGCTCACGTCCCACAGGCGCATCAGGCCCTTGAGGGCGGCGGCGGCATCGGCCGAGCCGCCGCCGATGCCGGCGGCCACGGGCAGGCGCTTGGTCAGGGTGATGGCGGCGCCCTTGGTGGTGCTGGTGGCCTCGGCCAGCAGGCGGGCGGCCTTGAGGACGATGTTCTCACCCCCGCCTTTGGCGTCCGGGGGCGGAATCAGGGCGGCGGTGGGGCCGACCACGCTCAGGGTCACGGTCTCGGCGGGGGTGAAATCCAGGGTGTCGCCCATTCCGGCGAAGGCCACCAGCGAGTCCAGCAGGTGATAGCCGTCCTCGCGCTTGCCGACCACATGGAGGGTGAGGTTGATCTTGGCCGGGGCCTCGACCGAGAAGCTGATCTGATCCGTCATGGCGATCTACTTGAGGGGTTTGGCGGGAAGGCGGCCGGTGGAGATCTTGGCCTTGAGCGGCTCGATCTGCTCGGGCTCGGGATCGAGGCCCATGGCCCGCTGCCACTGATAGCGGGCCTCGGTATGGCGGCCCACCTGCCAGAAGGCATCACCCAGATGCTCGTTGATGGTGGGATCCTCGGGCTTGAGCTCGGAGGCGCGCTCCAGCTGCCTGACCGCCGCCGGGAACTCGCCCATGCGGTACAAAGCCCAGCCCAGCGAATCGACGATGGCACCGTCATTGGGGCGCAGCTCGACGGCGCGCTCGATCATCTTGCGGCCCTTTTCCACGTTGCTGCCCTGGTCCACCCAGGTATAGCCCAGGTAGTTAAGGACATCGGGCTGGTCGGGTTTGAGGCGCAGGGCCTCCTGCAGGTCGCGTTCGGCCTTGGGCCATTGATGGGCGCGCTCATAGGCGATGCCGCGGGCGTAGAACAGCGACCAGTTGCGCGGATCGGCATTGCCGCCGGCCCGGGTCAGGGCCTGGTCATAGGCCTGTCGGTATCCTTCAGCTCGTCCAGATTGACCGCCAGCTTGAGGCGGGCAAAGGTGCCGGCCTGGCTTTGGCGGTTCATGGCGCGGTAGATGTCGTTGGCATCCTCCAAACGCCCCTGGGCGGTCATGGCGTCGGCCAGCAGCAGCTGGGTCAGGGGGAAATCGGGACGCAGGCTCAACGCCAGGCGCGAGAACACCAGGGACAGATCCTGGGCATTGCCCTGGCGGACCAGGGACGAGGTGTCGAACAGCGCTTCGGCCAGACCCTCGGCGGGGGCTTCCACCACGCGCGGCAAGGTGGTGCCCAGCGCCAGCTGGCGGCCGCCGTCCAGCAGCGAGCGGTCGGCATGCTCGGTGTGATAGCGGGTATACAGGGCCTGGGCCTCGTCCAGGCGGCCGGCACGCTGGTACCAGGCCCCGGCGGCCTCCACCGTGCGGACGCTGGTCTGGTTGGTCAGGGCCGCCTTGAAATGAGCCTCGGCCAGATCGGCCCGCCCGGCCAGATCGGCCAGCAGCCCGGCATGATATTCGTAGATGGGAGCAAAGCCGGCGGTGTCGGTGCGCGGCGCCAGGGCGGCCAGGGCGGAATCGTACCTGCCCTGGCCGGCGCGGGACCAGGCGGTCAGCAACGGACCGAGGAAGCCGTTGATGCCCTTGGCGGGCAAGGCGACAAAGGACTTTTCGGCGGCCTCGAACCGGCCCAGGCGGGCATCCTGGATTCCGGTGACCAGCAAGGGCAGGGCGGCGTCCTCGTCGATGACCAGCAGGCGCTGGGCCAGGACACCGGCCTCGTCCATGCGGCCCTCGGCCAGAAGCAGGGCGAAGGTGCGCTGTTGCAGATCGATATTGTCGGGATCATGGCGGGCGGCGGCGGAATAGTATTCGGCGGCGGCGCGCGTATCGCCCTGGGAATGGGCGAACCGCCCGGCCAGATAGGCGCCCAGTCCGTTCTCGGCGCCCATGGCGCGTCCATCGGCCGAATCATCCGCACGCGGCGAGCATGCCAGCAAGCCGGCGCCCATGGCCGTTACCAAAACCGCAACCCCGAACCACGACCGCTTCACGCCACGCCCTTCCGCAAAAGATATCCGGGGCGCCCGATCAGGGGCGCCCCGGCTACTCTTACATGTTGGGGTAATTCGGTCCACCGCCACCTTCGGGAACCACCCAATTGATGTTCTGGGTGGGATCCTTGATGTCGCAGGTTTTGCAGTGCAGGCAATTCTGGGCGTTGATCTGCAGCCGCGGATTGGAGCCGTCGTCGTTCTTCATGATCTCGTAGACGCCGGCCGGGCAATAACGCTGCTCGGGGGCGTCGTAATGTTCGAGATTGATGGCGATGGGCACCGCCGAATCACGCAGCTTGAGGTGCGCCGGCTGATTTTCCTCGTGATTGGTCGAGGAAATGAACACCGAGGACAGCTTGTCGAAGCTGACCACCCCGTCGGGCTTGGGATAGATGATCTTGGGGCATTCCGACGCCTTCTTCAGGGCCAGATGGTCGGGCTGGTGATGGAGCGTCCACGGCATCTTGCCGCGGAACAGATAAGTCTCCAGCGCCGAATAGGCGATGCCCCCCCACAGGCCCCAATGGAAGCTGGGGCGGATGTTGCGGACCGTGTACAGCTCGGACCACACCCAGCTCTTCTTCAGATGCTCGGGATAGGCCGAAACCTGGTTGGAGCCGCCCTCATGGCCCAGGGCATCGGCCACCGCCTCGGCGGCGACCATGGCCGATTTCATGGCGGTATGGGTGCCCTTGATCTTGGGCACGTTGAGGAAACCGGCGGTGTCGCCCACCAGCACCCCGCCGGGGAAACACAGCTTGGGGATGGATTGGATGCCGCCTTCCGACAGGGCGCGGGCACCGTAGGAGATGCGCCGCCCGCCCTCGAAGGTGGGGCGGATGGCCGGATGCGTCTTGAAGCGCTGGAACTCGTCGAAGGGCGACAGATGGGGATTGGCATAGTCCAGCCCCACCACGAAGCCCACCGCCACCTGATTGTTCTCCAGGTGATACAGGAACGAACCGCCATAGGTCTGGGTGTCCAGGGGCCAACCGACGGTGTGGACGATGGTGCCGGGCTTGTGCTTGGCCGGATCGATCTCCCACAATTCCTTGATGCCGATGCCGTAGGTCTGGTCCTCGCAATCGGCGCGCAGGTCGAACTTGTCGAACAGGGTCTTGGTCAGCGAGCCCCGGCAGCCTTCGGCGAAGATGGTCTGGCGCGCCCACAATTCGACGCCCGGCGTGTGGTTGTGGGTGGGCTGGCCGTCCTTGCCGATGCCCATGTCGCCGGTGGCTACGCCCTTGACCGAGCCATCCTCGTGGTACAGCACCTCGGCGGCGGCGAAGCCGGCGAAGATCTCCACGCCCAGGGCTTCGGCCTGTTGGCCCAGCCAGCGGGTGAAATTGCCCAGGCTGACGATGTAATTGCCATGATTGTTCATCTGCGGTGGGGTCATCAGCCGAATGGCCTTGGACTCCGTCAGGAACAGGAAGCGGTCGTCGGTCGCCGGCGTGAGCAGCGGCGCCTCGCGGTCCCGCCAATCCGGGAACAGCTCGTCGAGGGCGCGGGTCTCGATCACCGCGCCCGACAGGATATGGGCGCCGATCTCCGAGCCCTTTTCCAGAACGCAGACGTTCAGCTCGGCATTGATCTGCTTGAGACGAATCGCGGCCGTCAGGCCCGCAGGCCCGCCGCCGACCACGACGACGTCGAATTCCATGGATTCACGTTCCATAACGTTCTCAACTCCCCTTGCGCCACCCGTTCCACCGGTCGACGCCGACACGGACCCGATGGCCTCTATAGCACACCAATCTGGATCGATTCGATTCCTTATGGAGGGGTTTAAGGAAAGAATGTGTCCCAAATATTTCCCCACCGGCGAAACGGCCTGTTAAAATCGCCGCCCATGGATGCTCTTTCCGCCGCCGCCAATCCCCATG
>JACQAD010000157.1 GCA_016195125.1 Magnetospirillum sp. | reverse complement strand
GCGGGTTCCCTGCGCCTTTCTCCCATCATGATCGGCTATATCGGTCGCCAGTTCGCGTCGGCCTTCGCCACGGTACTGATGGTGATTCTGGGCATCATCATGTTGTTCGACGTGATCGAGCTGATCCGCCGCGCCGCCTCGCGCCCCGAGCTGGGCATCGGCCCCATCCTGGCCATGGCCTTCTTCAAGCTGCCGCAGATGCTGCACACGGTCCTGCCTTTCGCGGTGATGATCGGGGCCATGGTCTGTTTCTGGCGGCTGACCCGCACTCACGAGTTGGTGGTGGCCCGCGCCGCCGGCATTTCCGCCTGGCAGTTCATCGCTCCGGTCCTGGGCGTGGCGGCGGCCTTCGGCGTATTCGAGGTCACCGCCTTCAATCCCATGGCGGCGGCCATGTATGGCCGTTACGAGCGCCTTCAGGACGAATTGCTCGCCAACAAGACCAGCGCCTTCGACCTGTCCGAAGTCGGGCTGTGGCTGCGCGAGCCCCATAATGACGGCGAGATGGTGGTCCATTCCGAGAATGTGCGCCAGGAAGGCCTGTCCCTGTTCATCCGCGACGTTCAATTCTTCCTCTACGACCGCCCCGACCATTTCCAGCAGCGCATCAACGCCGAAAGCGCCGCCCTGGTGGACGGCGCCTTCGAGGTCAAGCGGGCCTGGGTGATGGAGGGCGGCAAGCCATCGCTGTTCAAGGAGGAGATGCGGATTCCCACCCAGTTGACCCTGGACCGCATCCACGACAATTTCGCCGCGCCGGAGACTCTGTCCTTCTGGCAATTGCCGGGCTTCATCCGCTTTTTCGAGCGGGCCGGCTTTACCGCCAACAAGCACCGCCTGTACCTGCAATCCCTTCTGGCCTCGCCCTTCCTGTATTGCGGCATGGTCCTGATGGCGGCGGTGTTCTCCCTGAAGCCCAATACCCGCTCCGGCGGCCTGCTGGCCCGTGTCGGCGCCGGCGTGGCCACCGGCTTTACCGTCTACTTCTTCTCCAAGGTGGTCTACGCCCTGGGCCTGTCCTCGACCCTGCCCCAGGCCCTGGCCGCCTGGACTCCGGCCGTCTTCGCCAGCCTGGTCGGCCTGACGGGACTGTTCCATCTCGAGGACGGCTGAGCTTGCCCGTGTCGTTGCGCAGCCCCTGGCTGGCGGTCGCCATCATGGTGGCGCCGCTGCTGGTATTCCCCGAGATCGACCTGGGGGCGGCGCGGCTGTTCTTCGATCCCATCGGCCATGGCTTTCCCTTCCGCTCCCACCCCCTGGGCGAGTTCGCCCGCAAGACCGTGCCGGTGATCCTGTTCGCCCTGGCGGCGCTGGTCGCCCTGGCGGGATTGGCGGCGGCGCTGCGCAAGCGCGATGTCGCCGGCATCAGCCCGCGCATGGCGGCCTTCGTGGTGGCGTCGCTGGCCCTGGGGCCGGGACTGGTGGTCAACACCATCCTCAAGGACCATTGGGGACGGGCGCGGCCCTCGACCATCGCCGAATTCACACCGCCGGCCCAGCAGGCAAGCGCCTTTCACTACACCTTGCCGCTTATGCCGTCGGACCAGTGCCAGGATAATTGCTCCTTTCCTTCCGGCCATGCCGCCCTGGGCTTCTGGACGCTATCCTTCGCCCTGCTGGCCCCGCCTCGCCGCCGCCGGAAGGCCGTGACCGCCGCCCTGGGATTCGGGTTGCTGATGGGGCTGGTGCGCATGGCGCAAGGCGGGCACTTCCTTTCGGATGTCGCCTTTTCCGGCATCATCGTCGTCGGTCTAACCTTGTGGTTGCACCGCACCATCGTTGACCGGTCCATGAAAAATTATTCTTAGCCTCCCCGGATACCCCGCAACCCCCTATGCGGGCGGGCGATTCTCGGGTAATGATATAGGTTCAGGCTGACCTAGGCATGCTAAGCCGGGCGGATGCCCTTCGCGTGGGTGCGGGGGATTTTGTTTACTTACGACGAGTAATGACACATGGCATGGAACCGAGATAATCATGGCAGGGGCGACCGCGGTCGCGGGCGTCGGGACGATTTTGGCGAGCCGGCTTTCGAGCCGCGGACCCCGCCCCGACCGATGGCTCCCAGCTCCTTTGACCGTCAGATGGTCAGTCAGGCAAACGTGACCGCCACTGTGAAGTGGTTCAACGCCTCCAAGGGCTTCGGTTTCGTGGCGCCTTCCGACGGCACCCCGGACGCCTTCCTGCACATTTCGGCCCTCGAGCGCGCCGGCCTCACCCAGGTGGCCGAAGGCACCACCCTGGTGGTCGATCTCGGCGCCGGCCAGCGCGGCCCTCAGGTCGTGACCGTGCACGAAGTGGACAGCACTACCGCCACTCCGCGCGCGCCGCGCCGTGAAGAGCGCGGCCCGACCGAGACGGTCGAGGGCGTGGTCAAGTTCTTCTCGGCCGAGAAGGGCTTCGGCTTCGTCGCTTGCGACGAGGGCGGCAAGGACGTGTTCGTTCATGTGAAGGCGCTGGAGCGTTCCGGGATCAAGACCCTGGAATCCGGCCAGCGCGTTCGCGTGACCACCACTGTCGGCCTCAAGGGCCCGCAGGCGGATACGGTCGCTATCCTCTAGTTCGACAGGGCGGGCCTCCTTCATGGAAGGGGGCCCGTTCGGAACGAAGAGGTTTTTCGCTTGACCCGAATCCAGCAATTTGGTACCACAATACCCATTACTGCTTTGTCTCCCTGAGATTGGGCGGGACCGGGTGATGAACCTGGTCCCGCCACTTTTTTTCCGGTGTTCCCATGGGGTTCGCCCTGATGCGCCAATGGGATTCGCACCCCGCCCCCAGGGCAATGCTGCATCGCACAAAAAACGTTCGCATTTCCGTCCCGATTTGGTGCACAGTACGGCCTGGGTAACGGGTGCCGAGGACTTGTAATGCTGGGACCGGCGGAACTTCGCGAAATTTATGAAAGCCTCAAGGGCATGGGGCTCGAGCCCGTTCGCCTGCCCGAAGGCCGCTCCCCCTATCTGTCGCCGGCCTTCGCCGCCGGCATGGCCGTGGCCAAGGCCGTGCGTGGCGTGCCGCAGAAAGTCCCCGCCGCCTCCGGCGACGATAAGGCGGGCTGACGGAACCGGCGCAGGGCCTTTCAGATAAGAAAAACGACCATCTGTCGGGCGACCTGCGGGCGGTCCCGCTTCGATCCGCGCCGGTGACCGTTACAGGCAGCTCTTGAGGCCCTCGCGGTAGGTGGGATAGGTCAGCACCACTCCCAACTCCTCCTTCATGCGTCGGTTGGCGACGCGCTTGTTGTCGGCGTAGAAACTGAGAGCCATGGCCGACAGGCTTTGGCGCGCCTCCTCCCAGGGCAGTTCCGGCGGCGGCTCCACCCCCAGCAGGGCACAGGCATGGGTAATCACCTCCTGGGGCGGGGCCGCGTCGTCGTCGCACAGATTGTAGATGGCGCCCGCATGGGGCCGGGCCAGCGAAGCCTGAATGGCGGCGGCGATGTCGTCCACGTGAATGCGGCTGAACACTTGGCCGGGTTTGATCACCCGGCGCGCCTGCCCGGCGCGCACCGTGTCGATGGCCGAGCGGCCGGGACCATAGATCCCGGCCAGACGGAAGACATGGGCGCCCATCTCCCGCCACTGCGTCTCGGCGGCGAGGCGACGGCGCGAGCGGTCCAGGCTGGGATTGGCGGGGGTGGCTTCGTCCACCCAGCCGCCGCCGTGATCGCCGTATACTCCCGTGGTGGACAGATAGCCGAGCCAGCCCGGCGCCGCCCGGCGCAAGCTCTCGGAAACGGCATCGAGCACCGGATCGCCCAGGCCGTCGGGCGGCACCGAGGACAGCACCGCATCGACCCCGTCGAGGAGCCCATCGGGGAACCCGTGATCCCGGTCGAAGGGATGGATTGTGACGCCGGGCAGGTCGAGCGCCTCGCCCGAGCGGGTGGTGCCCGCCACCTCCCATCCGGCCGCCCGCAGATGGCGGGCGATGACGCGCCCGGAAAAGCCCAGTCCAAACAGAAAAAAGCGCTTAGTCGACATCTGAATCGCCCTCAATCGCCGGCGGGCGCTCGATGCGCCCTTGGCTTACCTCCGCTGCGCTCCGGGGCGCTCAATGCGCCCGCGCTACGCTCGATCACCCTCAATCGCCGGCGGGCGCTCGATGCGCCCTTGGCTTACCTCCGCTGCGCTCCGGGGCGCTCAATGCGCCCGCGCTACGCTCGATCACCCTCAATCGCCGGCCGGCGCCGGCGGATAAACTGGGGCTTGCGTCCGCCCGCCAATTGATGACACTACCGCCCCATGAAACCGCGCGCCATCCTGCTGCTGCCCCTGCTGCTCACCCCCACCCTGGTCGGACCCGCTCTGGTCTGGCCTGCTCCGGTTCGGGCGGAGGTCATCGATCCCCGCATGGAATACCGCTCCTGCCTGACCCTGGCCCGCCAGAAGCCCGAGGAAGGGTGGGAGGAGGCCATCGCCTGGCACTCGTTGGGCGGCGGCGAACCGGCGCGCCATTGCGCCGCGGTGGCGCTGATCGGCCTGGGCAAGTACGAGGAGGCGGCAAGACGCCTGGAAGCCCTGGCCGGGCAAAGCCGGCGCGAGGAAGCGCTGCGCGCCGAGATGCTGGCCCAGGCGGGGCAGGCCTGGCTGCTGGCGGGAATGCCGCAAAAGGCCCTGGCGGCCCAGGACACCGCCCTCAAATTGCTGCCGGGCCAGCCCGACCTGCTGCTCGACAAGGCGGTGACCCTGGCCAACGTCAATCATTACGACGAGGTGGTGGGGGTTCTCGACGCCCTGCTGCGGGCTCAGCCCAACCGTATCGAGGCCATGGTGCTGCGCGCCAGCGCCTACCGCTACCTGGACAAGCTGGATCTGGCCAAGGACGACATCGCCCGCGCCCTGATCCTGGACGCCAACTACGCCGACGCCCTCCTGGAGCGCGGTATCATCCGCCGCCTGGAAGGCAGCACCATCGGCGCCCGCGAGGACTGGCTGAAGGCCATCGACGCCGCCCCGGAAAGCTCGGCGGCGGAAGCCGCCCGGCGCAATCTGGAGATGATGGACGTCAAGGTGAAATAGGGAGGGAATCATGAAGCTCAACCTGGGTTGCGGCCATTCCCGCATGGATGGCTTCGTCAACGTCGACAAGTTTCCGTCCCCGGCCTGTGACGAGATCGTCGATCTGGAATCGCTGCCCTGGCCCTGGCTGGACAGCAGCGTCGACGAGGTGGTGCTCTGCCACGTGCTGGAGCATCTGGGCGCCGACACCCCGGTCTATCTGGGCATCATCAAGGAGTTATGGCGAGTCTGCCGCGACGGCGCCCTGATCCTGATCAGCGTCCCCCACCCCAACCACGACCACTTCCTGTGGGATCCCACCCATGTGCGGCCCATCACCTGGGAAGGCCTGAGGATGTTCGATCAGGAGAGGAATCGCGAGTGGATCGCCGCCGGTTCGCCCATGACGCCGCTGGGCCTGCATGTGGGCGTCAATTTCCGCCTCGAGCACGTCCAGTTCATCCTCGACGAGCCCTGGGCCAGCCGCGAGCGCGACAAGACCATCCCCCCCGACGAGCTTCAGTTCGCCATGAAGCACTATCACAACGTCATCAGCGAAATGATCATCCGCTGGCGGGCGGTGAAGCCCTAAAGCCGCCTTGCCTCTTCGTCCGGGGTCAGGGTCACCAGGGCCATGGCGTGAACGCGCCCGGCCAGTTCCTCGGCCAGCAGGGCGTTGACCATGCGGTGGCGGTCGACGCGGCTCTTGCCGGCAAAGGCCTCGGAGACCACCTCGATGGTGAAATGGCTTTCGCCGTCGGGATTATGGCCGGCATGACCGGCATGACGGTGGGAATCGTCGATAATGGCCAGCCGGGTCGGCTTCAAGGCATCTTCGAGCTTCTTTTGCATCACCGGCGCCACGCGCATTGACGAACCCTTTCCATGAACTTCAGCCCTCCCCAATTGGGATGGAACCGGCCTCGCGTCAAGTAGGGAATACAAGAGGCGGTATGCGCCGCAGGCTCCTTGCCTTGGGCGAGGCGAGCCCTCATTATGATCGGTGCCATGAAAGCCACGAACGCTCGCAGATCCTGGCGCCCGGCCTTTGCCCCCGCCGCGCCGCAACCGGCCCTTCGCCGTTGCGACCATCCCGGCTGCGCCGAGGGTGCCGAATACCGCGCCCCCCAGGCCCGCGACCGGCTGAACGAGTATTACTGGTTCTGCCTCGATCACGTGCGCGAATACAACGCGGCCTGGGATTATTTTCGCGGCATGACCGCGAGCGAGATCGAGCGGCTGCGCCGCGCCGACGTCGTCG
>JACQAD010000153.1 GCA_016195125.1 Magnetospirillum sp. | reverse complement strand
ACCTGGGCCTGACCGCGCTCGGCCGCCAGAGCCCGGCCCATTTCGGGGCCGAAGAAGCCGTTGAGGGTCTCGATGCCCCGGGCGGTGGCGTCGGCGGCGATTTCCTTGGCGGGATCGACGCCCAGCACCGTCATGCCGGCCTTTTGGAAGAAGGACAGCAAGGTGCCGTCATTGGAGCCGATATCCAGCACCAGCCCGCCGGACACGGGGGTGAAGCGCTCCATGACGAAGGCGGCGTATTGCTCGAAATGCTTGACGAAGACCGGCGAGGTTCCCGAGACGTAGACGTAATGCTCGAACAAGATGCGCGGATCGACCACGTCCAGCAGTTGGACATGGGCGCAATCCTCGCAGAAGAACACGTCGAGCGGAAACACCGCCTGGGACTTGCCCAGGTCGGACGCGGCGACGAAGGCGTTGGCCGGCGGCGTGGGAGCCAGCTTGAACACCTCGGTCAGCCTGGTGCCGTGGCACAGGCGGCAGGTCTTGCGGCGGAAGCAGGATTCGGTCATGGGGCTACTTTTCGTCCGGCTTCCACGAGGTCAGTCCATCGGTGGACAGCAGGTCGATGCGCACCACGTCGGCCTCGTAGGCGGCCTGGTCGCGGGAATTGCGCGACAGGGTCAGAAAGGTGCAATCCTCGGGGAAGACCATGCCGTGATCGACCATGGGCGGCGTGAACATCATCTCGCCGGCCTTGACCAGCATGCGGGTCGGTTCCTCGGTGCTGCCGGTGGGGCGGTGCCAATACTCGATGGAGCCCGAGACCACATAGCAATAATGCCAGTCGGTCTTGTGATAGTGGTTGGCGCGGAGCGAACCTTTCTTGGATTCGATCAGCACGGCGCTCTTCATCAGGCGGTCGACCAGCGGCTGGATGGAGCCGCGGGCGTCCACGAAGGCCTTGTCCATCTTGACCACCCGGTCGAAGGCGGGCCAGCTCAGCCTCTCTTCTTCGGTCACCGGTTCGATGTCGTGGTAATGATCGTGGGACATGGGTCGTGGCTCCTAGCGGAACAGGCGTTCGCGGATGATGGTGGCGAAGACCGCGAAGATGTGGTGGGCCTTGATCTTCTTGCCCTCGTCATAGGTGCGGCCGTGATAGGAGATCGGCACCTCGTAGAAGACGCGGCCGGCTGCGACGTCGCGGGACAGGATCTCGGCCTGCTGCTCCCAGCCGGCGGTCTGAAGCGCGGTGGGATCGACCAGCGAGCGGCGATAGCAGAGATAGCAGCTGTAGATGTCGCTGAACGTGGTGTTGTTCAGGATGTTGAACAGGAACGAGATGCCCCAATTGCCGATCTTGTGCCAGAAATAATAGACTCGGGTATATTCGGGGGCGACGAAGCGCGAGCCCATGACGATGTCGCAATCGAACTTCAGGATCGGCTTCATCATCTTGGCGTAATCGGCGGGGTCGTATTCCAGGTCGGCATCCTGGAACAGCACGAAATCACCGGTGGCCTGGGCCAGTCCGGCCTTGACCGCCGCGCCCTTGCCGCCGTTGGGCTGGTGGATCACCTGATCGTAAAGCTCGGGCCGGGAATCGAGGATTTCACGGGTGCGGTCCTTGGAGCCGTCATTGATGACGATGATCTCGAACGTGATGCCGTCGACCACCTGGGCCCGGACCTGTTCGAGCACCTGCGCGATCGTCTTTTCCTCGTTATAGGCGGGGACGATTACGCTGACTTTAACCATGACCGAGAGTCCGCCCTGCCCAAGAGATCACGCGGAAATTCCGCAGATTGGCGGTTGTTCTAGCCGACGGATCGTGTTTTTGCAACCGCGTCGGTCCCATGGGAGCGATGCGAGGAACGGTTATGAAGGCTTTGACGGCCGTGTTATGGTCCCGGCCGATCCAACCGCGTTTGCAAGACCATGTCGATTCTGCCTGAAGGCGTTCCCGGCGGACTTGTTCCCTTTCCGGGAAGCTTTGTCCTGTGCCTGATCACCCTATGGGGATTGGGCGGTCTGCTGGGGCCGGCGCGGGCGGGATTGCGGCTGGCCGCGGGCGGCGCCCTGTTGCCGCTGCTGATGGTCGGGGCCAATTTCGGGCTGGGAATGGGCCTGACGGCCGCTGCGACCGGCGTCATGATTCTGGCGCTGTCGGGGCTGGTCGCCGGACGCCGCTCGGGTTTGGGGCCGCCGCTTCTCCATCCGGTGTCGCTGTTGCCCATCCTGGTGGCGGTGTTGGTGCTGTGGCGGGGCGGTCTGTCCTACCAGCCCTATTCATGGGACGAATTTTCCGCCTGGCTGTATTGGCCGCGCGAGGCGTTTCTGCTGGATGACGGCCGGGCTTCCGGCGATTGGCGGCACCTGGGCTATACCCAGGGATTGGTGCTGTCCATGCTCTATTCCAATCTGTTCTCGGAGCGCTTCGACGAGGTGCGCCTGCTGGCCTATCCCGTGGCCCTGCACGTGGCCATGTTGGCGGTGGCGTTCGAGGTCGCGGTGGGCTCGGCGCGGCTTCGGCTGGGCCTGGAGCGGCGACGCGCCTTGAGCCTGGGCTGGGTGCTGATCCTGGGGCTGCTGGCGGCGGAGGCCAGTTGGACCCTGGTGCCGCAATTGCTGCAGGCGGAAAAGCCGCAGATCTATTTAGCCGTCATCATCTTCCTGCTGCTGGTCGAGGCGGAGGCCGACCCGTCTCGCCTGCGCCGCAATGCCTTGGTGGCGGGTCTGGCCCTGGCCGGCGGCTTTCTGGTCAAAAGCGGATTTCTGGCCATGCTGATTCCGGCGGGCCTGGCGGTGATCGCGCTCGGTCTGCAGGCAGGGCGGCGGGACTGGCCCGCCATGCTGCTGGTTCTGGGGCCGACGGTGCTGGCGGTGCTGGTCTGGAACGCGACCAAGGGTCCGGTGGCGGGAGGGTGCCTGGGCAATCCCCTGGCCGCCTTCGGCATGGCGGCGGCCGGCGGGCGGGGCGCGCCCCTGGAGATGATCCAGAATCTGGCCCGGGGCATCGCTGATTATGTGGTGGCCTATAAACCGGGCCTGACCGTTCTCGGCCTGCTGGGACTGGCCGCGGGGCTGGCGGGGCGCGGCCTGGTGAGCGTGGCGGCCCTGATCGGCCTGATTCTCATCTACGTGGGCTCGTTGCAGGTGGTCTACGCGGTTTGCCTCAACGCCACTGAAGGCCGGGAACTGGCCTCGCTTCCCCGCTATCTGCGGGTAATCCTGCGGATCGTGCACACGCTGGGGCCGATTCTGCTGGTGCTGGAGATGGGCGCCCGGCTGCGGCGGCATTGGCCTCGCTTCGACCAATTCGTCGCCGGGCGCGCGGCGCTTGCGGCGGGATTGGTCGTGGTGCTGGGCTTGGCGGGCTGGCAGGTGCGGGCGACGGCGCGGGCCTTGGACAACATCGCCAGCCGCGCCGCCGAGCGGGATCGGGGCGAGATGCAGAGTCGCATCGCCCACGAGGCCGAGGCGGTGGCAAGGCTGGCGCGGGAGACCGGGATCGGGCGGGTGACGGTGCTGGCCCAAGGCTCCTCCGGCGAGGAATTCACCTATGGCCGCTACTATGCCATCGGGCGGCGGCGCGGTGAGCCGCTGCATCGGTTCGAAACCGCCGAGGAATACAGTTTCGCACCTTCCCAGCGATCGCGGTGGATTACGGTGCAAACGCCCGACGAGGCGGCGGAGCGGTTGCGGCAAGGGGGGATCTTGTGGCCGCAGAGCCTCGATCCCTGGCTGGTGGAGGTCTTGCGGCCCATGATGAGCGACCCGGCCTGCCTGAGCGACTTCGCCGGGCGGGTGCTGTTGCCCGGCCAAGACGGACGGCTTGTCTGCCGCGCCCTTTCCGTGGACTAGGAGATACCCCACGTGCTAAGAGCGCCCCAGCCGCCGACAACAGGATCAACCGTGCCCGCGCACCGGATCACGTTCATCCATTGCCCCAATCCGTATTACACGGTGTTGCGACCGCGTCGCCAAGGTGGGCAAGGTCGCCGAAGCCGACATCTTCCTGTTCAGCGGCATCAACCAGGATCTGCCCACCCTGGTGGAGTATCACACCAGTCTGAAGGCCCGCTTTCCCGGCGCCCGCTTCGTCATCGGCGGCCCCATCGGCTGGTCGTTCCAGCAGGCGGGTGATTTGGAGCGGCTGGCCATGTTCGACCACGTGGTGGTGGGCGACGGCGAGGATGTGATCGCCGGCCTGCTGGCGGATTTGGTCGAGAATCGTCCGCTGGAGCGGATCATCAAGGCCCCCGGACGCTTCGATCTTTCCCAGGCCCGGCCCATGCATCGGGGCCTGCTGCGGGCCACCATCGGCAATTATTACGGCGCGGTGCTGGAAGTGGCGCGCGGCTGTCCGTTTCTGTGCGAGTTCTGCGATATCCGGGTGCTGCCCGACAACAACCGCGCCCATTGCAAGCCGGCCGAGCTGATCGCCGCCGAGATGGACGAGCTGTCGCGTCTGGGGGTCAAGGGCTTCTTGTTCGCCTGCGACAATTTCATCGGTGATCCCCGCTGGGCCGAGCAGGTGGTCGATGCCCTGCTGGCCTGGCAGGAGCGCACCGGCTATCGCCCCAGCATCTATACCTGGCTGACCATCAATCTTTATAAATTCCCCGAGCTGATGGCCAAGATGCGCCGGGCCGGGTTCGACATGCTGTTCATCGGCATCGAAAGCTTCAACTCCAATTCCTTGCTGGAGACCGCCAAGGTCCAGAATACCGCCGCCGGGCTGGTGGACGCGGTGCGCGACATCCAATCCTACGGCTTCTTCATCGTCGGCGGCCTGATCTTCGGCTTTGATTCCGATGGCGAGGAATGCTTCGACGTTACCCTGAACGGGCTGCTGGAGGCAGGGTTGCTGTCGGGCGATCCGTCGCTCCTGACCGCATTGCCGGGCACGCCGCTGTACCGCCGCATGAAGCTCAGCGGACGGCTGCGCGATGTGCGTTATGGTCTGGGCGGCCATAAGTACCAGACCAACATCAAATACCTGATGCCCAAGGATCGGCTGGTGGCGGGCTTTCGCCGCTTCGTCACCCGGCTGACGGCGGGCGAGTATCAGGTGGCCCGCCTCAGGGCCTATTTCGACAATCTGGAGCGCGGCAATTTCATCGCCGTCGAGGGCGCCTATGCCGATCTGCGCACCGCGCTGAAAACCATCCTGACCAGTCCGGCGGCGGTCAAGCTGGGTCTCAAGCGCTTCGGCCAGTTCCTGGCCAGCCCGTCCAACCTCTACTGGCTGGCCAAGGGCTTTGCCCTGGTGGCGTCCAGGCGCCACATCAAGGGCCGCTTCAGCTATTTCCAGTTCTGGTTCGCCCTGTGGAGCACGGTGATCCTCAAATACCGCCACCTGTCGGAGGCCGATTTCGACATCGACAGCGTCGATGCGGAATTCGACGCCAGCGCGGTACTGACCGATGCCTTCACCGAGCTTGGCGACGAGGATATCCCCGAGACCAAGAAGAAGAATCAGGCCCGCTTTACCCTGCAGGCCCTGACCAAGGTGGCGGAAGGCCGGCGCTCGGGCTCGGCATAGGCCGACTGGAAAAACGCCGGGATTCGGTCTATACCCGCCCTGGCCCCATGGCCGATCCGCAAGACAGGACGCTCGTATTCCATGAGAACCGCAATCTGTGTCGTGGGCGCGCGCCCCAACCTGATGAAGATCGCGCCCATCGTGGCGGCGCTGAAGGCCCAGGGCCGGTTCAAGGTGCTGATCGTCCATACCGGCCAGCATTATGATTCGCGCATGAGCGATTCCTTCTTCGCCGATCTCGGCATTCCCGCCCCCGACGTCAACCTGGAGGTGGGCTCGGCCAGCCACGCGGTGCAGACCGCCGAGGTCATGAAGCGGTTCGAGCCGGTGCTCGATCAGGCCGCCGATCCCTTCGTCCTGGTGGTGGGCGACGTCAACTCGACCCTGGCCTGCGCCCTGGTGGCGGCCAAGAAGGGCGTGCCGGTCGCCCATGTGGAGGCGGGGCTGCGCTCGTGGGATCGGGCCATGCCAGAAGAGATCAACCGTATCCTCACCGACCAGTTGTCGGACCTGCTGTTCACCACCGAACGCTCGGCCCTGGGCAATCTGGTCAAGGAGGGCATCCCCGAGGCCAGGGTGCATTTCGTCGGCAATGTCATGATCGACACCTTGCGCGCCAATCTCGGCCGCGCCGTGCCGGTGGCTGCGACCTTGGCCGAGAACGGGGTAAGCCTGCCCGGCCCGCGCCACGGCGTGCTGACCCTGCACCGGCCGTCCAATGTGGACGAGCCCGAGGTACTGGCCCGCCTGATGGGCGCCGCCCGTCTGGTGGCCGCCCAGTGCCCGCTGGTCTTCCCCGTCCATCCGCGCACCAGAAGCCGTATCGAGCAGGCCGGTCTGGACCGGGGCCTGGCCGAGGCCGGCATCGTGATGATCCCGCCTCAGGGCTACCTGTCCATGCTGGGGCTGATGCGGGACGCGCAACTGGTACTGACCGATTCCGGCGGTATTCAGGAGGAGACCACGGCGCTGGGCGTGCCCTGCCTGACCCTGCGCGACAATACCGAGCGGCCCATCACCATCGACGAGGGCACCAATCTGCTGATCGGCACCGATGCCGAAGATATCGTCGCCGCTGCCCGGACCATCCTCGCCACCGGCGGCAAGGGGGGGCGCATTCCCGAATACTGGGATGGCAAGGCGGCGGAGCGGATCGCCCAGATCCTGGCGGATACGCTTGGCGGGAGTGGTGCGGCGTGAGCGCCGCCCTGATGCGATGGCCGGCTCGGATCATGGCCCTGGGGCTGGTGATCGTCCCGACCCAGACCGTCTACTATCCGCGTACGGCGGTGGTGACCTGCATTCTCGTCGCCCTGGCCGCCCTGGTCTCCGCCTGGGGCCGCAAGGCCTGGGACAAGCCCGACCGGGCCGTGGCCGTGGCCTTCGCCCTGTTGCTGGGATGGACCGTCATCTCGGCATCGTGGGCCCTGGATGCGGCCTTGGCGTTCCGCGACAGTATCGGGCTGGCGGCGACCATGGTCATCGCCCTGGCCGGTTCGGCCGCGGCGGCCCGCATGGAGGCCCAGGACCGGCGCCTGTTGCTGTGGGCGGCGGTGGCCGGTCTGGTGGTGGCCTGGGGCTTCACCACCATGGAGCTGGTGTTCGACGGCGTCCTGCTGCGCTACCGCTCCAGCTACAATTATGGCCTGCCGACGGTGATGAAGCCGGGCAACACCGTGGCGATCGTAATGCTGGCGCCGGCCGCCGCCGCGCTGCTGACCCTGGGGCGGCCGCGTCTGGCGGCGCTGCTGGTGGCGGCATGGCTGGCGATCATGCCGTTCAGCTATAGCGAGGCGGCCAGAATCGGCAGTGTGGTCCTGGTGGCCACGATCATGCTGGTCAAGTTTCGGCCGCTCTGGGGGCCGCGCCTGATCATGGGCGGTCTGGCCATTCTGGTCTTTGCCCTGCCCGTCGCCCTGCATCGTCTGCCGACGCCGCAACAGATCTGGGATCAGCATGCCGGCCTCAAGAATTCCGCTCATCATCGCCTGGCCATCTGGCGCTTCGCCGGCCAGCGCATCGCCGAGCATCCGGTGATCGGCTGGGGAATGAATTCGTCGCGGGTGATGCCTGGTGCCGAGGACGAGCACCTCTACCAGCGCACTCGCCCCGATGGCAGCCTCGAACAATTCCGGGAGACCAATCTGCCGCTTCACCCCCACAATGTGGTGGTGCAATGGTGGCTGGAACTCGGTGGAATCGGCGCGGCCCTGGGCCTTGCCGTGGTGGTCGCCCTGATCCGCCTGGGCGGGCGGGTGAAGCGACCGGGCTGGCATCGCGCCCTGGCGATCGGCACCGTGGTCGGCGCCATGTCCATGTCCATGACCGCCTATGGCGCATGGCAAAGCTGGTGGCTGGCGATCCTGGCCCTTTCCGCCATGATCCTGACCCTGGCCGGCCGGGATGAATCCCTGTCATGAGCGCCTCCCTGCCGCCTTGTGCCCTGTGTGGCCAGAGCGCCTTCGAGCTCCGCTTTCCCGGCAATATCGGTGACGATATCGGGTCGCGGTTCTCGCAATACGCCTATTACGACGACATCTATCGCTGCCGGGTCTGCGGTCTGGTGGTGCAGCACCGGCGCCACGATCCCGCGACCATCGCCGGATTGCTGAAGGCCGAGAAGTACCTGGACGAAGCCATCGGCGAGTTGAACCTGCGCGAGAAACACGTCCAGTTCGAGACCCTGCTGGGCCTCGTCGAGACCTTCCGGCCGCTGGAGGGGCAGAGGGTCTTGGATGTGGGGGCCAATACCGGACTGTTCCTGTCCATGGCCCGCCGGAAGGCGGCATCGGTGCGCGGTGTCGAGCCGTCGCGGGAGGCGGCGGAGAATGCCCGGCGCACCTTTGGCCTCGATGTCCAGGATTGCCTGATCGCCGAGGCGGATCTGCCCGACGCCGCCTTCGATATGGTCACCTTGTTCGATGTGGTCGAGCACCTGACCGATCCCGCCGGCGATCTGGCATTTCTGGCGCGCAAGGTGGCGCCGGGCGGGCTCCTGTTCCTGTCGACCCATGATATCGGCACCTGGCTGGCGCGGCTGTCGGGGCCGGGCTATCCCATGCTGATGTACCAGCACTTCTTCCACTTCACCCCCCATACCCTGGGACTGATGGTGGAAAAGGCCGGCTTCAAGGTGCTGGGCCATCGCCGCTTCCTCAAATCCTGGAGCGTCGAGTACATCTATAACCTGATCGAGAAGAAATGGCCGGGCAGCCGCCGGTCGCGGCTGCTGCGGGCGGTGCTGGCGCCGCTGGTCAGCATCGATTCCATCCGCCGGGCGCGCATCACCTCGCCGCAGCGCGATTTCTTCATCCTGGCCGCCGAACGTCTTCCGGGAGCCGCCGAACGGTGAGTGCCGCCGGATTCCACGCCGTCATTCCCGCCTACAAGCCCGCAGAGGGATTGATGGACATTGTCCGCGGACTGGCGGCGCATCCCTTCGCCTCCATCGTGGTGGTGGACGATGGGAGCGGCCCGGATTTCGCCGGATTGTTCGCTCGGGTGGAGGCCATGGAGCGGGTGGTCGTGCTGCGCCATGCCGTCAATCTGGGCAAGGGCGCCGCCCTTAAAACCGCCTTCAATCATCTGGTGGTCACCGATCCCGACGGATTGCTGGTGACCTTGGATGCCGACGGCCAGCATGCCGTCGACGACGTCATGGCCGTGGCGGCGAGGCTGCGGGCCGACCCGGCCTGCCTGGTGGTGGGGACCAGGGCCTTTACCGGCTCCGTACCGCTGCGCTCACGCCTGGGCAACGGCTTGACCCGTATTCTGTTCGGCCTGCTGGCCGGAATTCGCCTTGGCGACACCCAATCGGGCCTGCGGGCCATGCCGGTCACTTTCGCGCGGCAATTGCTGGCGTTGAAGTCGCAACGCTACGAGTTCGAACTGGACATGCTGCTGACCGCGCGCCATCAGGGGCTGGCCCTGGTCGAGGTGTCCATCCGCACCATTTATCTGGACGGCAATGCCTCGTCCCACTTCAATCCGGTCTTCGATTCCCTCAAGATCTATTTCGTGCTGCTGCGCTTCGCCCTGTCGTCGGTGGTGGCGGCGCTGATCGATAATGCGGTGTTCCTGGCGGCCTACGAGGTGTCGGCCTCGGTCTTGGGCAGTCAGGTGGCGGGGCGGCTGGTGGCGCTGGTGGTGAATTACGCCATGGTCCGCAACTTCGTGTTCCTGTCCAAGGACGAGCATTCCTTTCCCAAATACGTGGCCACGGTGGTGGGGTTGGGGGCCTTGTCCTATGGGCTGATCCGCTTGCTCACCGACGAACTGGGCCTGCCGGTGATCGCCGCCAAGATTCTGGCCGAGACCGCCATCTACGCCATAAACTTCCTGATCCAGCGCGATATCGTCTTCAAGGCGAGGTCGGATTCATGAGCCCGGTGCGCCTTGGTCTGGTAGGATTCGGCCGCTGGGGCCGTGTTCTGATGGCCAATATGGAGCACCACCCCCAGGTATGTCCCGCCGCCCTGGCGTCGCGTCAGGCTGATGCCCCGGTGCCGCCGGGCTGCCACGTGGTCGCCCATTGGCGGCAATTGCTGGAAATGGAGCTGGACGGTCTGGTGGTGGCCGCGCCGCCGGCCGTCCATGCCGAGATCGCCCTGGCGGCGATGGAGCGCGCTCTGCCCCTGCTGATCGAAAAGCCGCTGACCCTCTCGGTGGCCGAGGCCCAGGCCCTGGCGGCTGCCGGCAATGGCCTGGTGATGGTCGATCACATCCATCTGTTCAGCCCGGCCTGGCGGCGGCTGAAGCAACTGGCGCCCGACCTGGGACCGGTGCGGTCCCTGGCGGGGGTGGCCGGCAATCACGGTCCCTACCGTGCCGATACGCCGGTGCTGTGGGATTGGGGCGCCCATGACGTGGCCATGATGCTGGACCTGCTGGGCGGCCTTCCCGACCGCATCAGGGCCTCGCGCGCCGAGCGTCGTCAGATGCCCGAGGGCGTGGGCGAGACCATTGCCCTTTCCCTGGACTTCGGGACGGTCACCGCCACCGCCACCCTCAGCGCCCTGATGGACAAGGCCAGGCGCTTTACCGTCACCTGCGAGAACGGCACCCTGGTCTATGACGGGGTGGGGCCGGTCAAACTGGCCCTGGACGGGAAAGAGGTGGAGGTGGCTCCCCGCCAGCCCCTGGAGGTGCTGCTGGACGAGTTCGCAAGCGCCATCCGCTCGGGCTCGCGCGACCGCTCCGGCCTTGATCTCGGAGTGCGGGTGGTCGAGGTGCTGGCGGCCTGCGAGGGCCAATTACCTTGACTTCGGCGGGCGGCATGGCAAAAGTCTGCACCTGAATTCCCCCATATCCCGGAAGCTCTCCATGACCTCTTCTCCCAGCATCGCAGTGATCGGCCTGGGCTATGTCGGCCTTCCGCTGGCAGTGGCGTTGGCGCGGAAGTTTCCGACCGTCGGATTCGATATCGCCAAGGAGCGCATCGCCGAGCTGCACCGGGGCTTCGACCGCACCGACGAGGTCGAGCCCGCCAGGCTGCGCGCCAGTACCTTGAAGCTGTCGGCCAATACCGATGATCTGAAGGGGGCCGGGGTCTATATCGTGACCGTGCCGACTCCGGTGGACGCGGCCAACGAGCCCGATTTGCGGCCGGTGCTCTCCGCCTGCCGCACCGTCGGCCAGGCCATGGCCAAGGGTGCCGTGGTGGTGTTCGAAAGCACCGTCTATCCCGGTGTCACCGAGGATATCTGCGGCCCCGAGCTCGAGAAGATTTCCGGCCTGAAGCGGGGCGTGGACTTCTTCCTGGGCTACAGCCCCGAGCGCATCAATCCCGGCGACCGCGAGCATACCGTCGACCGCATCACCAAGGTGGTGGCGGGCGAGAATGCGGACGTGTCGGCGCTGCTGGCCAAGGTCTACGGCGCGGTGACCACCGGCGGCGTCTTCCAGGCCGCCTCCATCCGCGTCGCCGAGGCCGCCAAGGTCATCGAGAATTCCCAGCGCGACATCAACATCGCCTTCATCAACGAGATCACCATGATCTTCGAGAAGCTGGGCATTTCCATCTACGACGTGCTGGACGCCTCGGCCACCAAGTGGAACTTCCTCAATTTCAAGCCGGGTCTGGTGGGCGGTCACTGTATCGGCGTCGATCCCTTCTATCTGGCGCGCTGCGCCCAGGATCGCGGCCACCATCCCGAGATCATCCTGGCGGGACGGCGCATCAATGACGGCATGGGCCCCTGGATCGCCGAGCGGGTCTCGGCCCAGCTGGCGCCCGGCTCCAAGGTGCTGATGCTGGGGCTGACCTTCAAGGAGAACGTGCCGGACCTCAGGAATTCCAAGGTGGTCGATGTCATCGGCGAGCTGCGCCGTCTCGGCCACGAGGTCACGGTCCACGACCCCTTCGCCGATCCGGTCGAGGCCGAGCACGAATATTCCGAGACCCTGATGCCCAGCCTGGACGGGGCCGGCGGCTATGATTGCGTCATCGGCGCGGTGCCCCATTCCCCTTATCTGGCCTTCTCGCAGGAGAGCTTCTCGGTTCTGGTCCGCCCCGGTGGTCTGGTGGCCGACGTCAAGGGCATGTGGCGGGGCATGGACATCCCCGAGGGTATCCGCCTTTGGCGCCTGTGAGGCGGAACTGATGAAACAGGTGATCCAGAGCGCGCGCACCGGCAAGCTGGCCCTCAAGGAGGTGCCCGAGCCCAAGGTCCGCGCCGGTTCGCTGCTGGTGGCGACCAGGGCCTCGCTGATCTCGGCCGGGACCGAGCGCATGGTGGTGGATTTCGCCCGCAAGAGTCTGGCGGGCAAGGCCAAGGCGCGGCCCGATCTGGTGCGCAAGGTCATCGACAAGGCCCGGCGCGACGGATTGATGTCCACCTTCCGCGCCGTCATGGCCCGCCTGGACGAGCCGCTGCCGCTGGGCTATTCCGCCGCCGGCGAGGTGCTGGCGGTGGGTGCCGGCCTCGAAGGCGATTTCAAGGTCGGCCAGCGGGTGGCGATGGCCGGGGCGGGCCTGGCCAATCATTCCGAACTGAACGTGGTGCCGCGCAATCTGGCGGTGCCCCTGCCCGAATCTGTGCCCGACGAGCACGCCTGCTTCGCCACGCTGGGCTCCATCGCGCTGCACGGCGTGCGCTCGCTGGGGGTCGGCCTGGGCGACGTGGTCTGCGTGGTCGGGGTCGGGCTGGTGGGGCAATTGGCGGTGCAGTTCCTGGCCCTGCAGGGGGCGCGGGTCATCGCCATGGATTCCAATCCCGAGCGTCTGGCCTTGGCGGCGAAGCTGGGAGCCGAGCTGGTGTGGAACGTGGCCGAGCCCGGTCTGCCGGAAGCGGTGATCCACCTGACCGGCGGCATCGGCTGCGACGCCATCCTGATCTGCGCCGCCACCGAGTCCAGCGGGCCGCTGGAAACCGCCGCCGAGATCGCCCGCGACCGGGCACGGGTGGTGATGACCGGCAAGACCGGCACCGAATTCCCCTATGCCGCCTTCATGAAGAAGGAATTGTCGGTGATGGTGTCGCGCTCCTACGGGCCGGGGCGCTATGACGATGATTTCGAGGGGCGCGGGCTCAAATATCCGGTGGGCTGGGTCCGCTGGACCGAGACCGAGAATCTGGCCGAGGTGGTCCGCCTGATGGCGGCGCCGGCCGGGCGGTGCCTGGAGATCGCGCCGCTGATCAGCCACCGCTTCGCCTTCGAGACCGCCGAGGACGCCTACGCCCTGGTCACCGAGGGCTCCGAGCCCCATCTGGGCGTGGTTCTGACCTATTCCCAGGAAAGCCGGCAACAGGCGGCTCCGGTTTTCGCCGCCCCCAAGGTGGCGGCCGGGCGCTGCGTGCTGGGCGTCATCGGCGCCGGGGCCTTTGCGCGGACTGTGCTGCTGCCCGAGCTGAAGCGCCTGTCCCAGGTGGAACTGGCCGCCATCGCCACCACGCGCGGCATGACCGCCGACCACGCCCGTCAGGCCTTCGGCTTCGGCCGCGCCTGCACCGACGCCGCCGAGATCCTGGCCGATCCGTCCATCAACGCCGTGCTGATCGCCACCCGCCACGCCAGCCACGCCGACCTGACCGCCCGCGCCCTGGCGGCGGGCAAGTCGGTGCTGGTGGAAAAGCCCCTGGCGGTGGATCGTGCCCAGCTGGGCCGAGTGGAGGCGGCGCGTCGGAACTCGGACGGCTTCTTCCTGGTGGGCTTCAACCGCCGCTTCGCCCCCATGAGCGTCAAGGCCCGCCAGCTTCTCGCCCGCCATCCCGGCCCCAAGGTGCTGTCGCTGCGGGTCAATGCCGGGGCGTTGCCGCCCGAGGCCTGGCTCAACGCGCCGGAAGAGGGCGGTGGCCGCATCATCGGCGAGGGCTGTCACTTCATCGATCTGG
>JACQAD010000152.1 GCA_016195125.1 Magnetospirillum sp. | reverse complement strand
GATGCGGCCACGCAGGTTCAGGCTGCCCGCGACCTCGCGCGGCGCCAGCGGGATGCGGGTGATCTTTTGCGGCCCCAGGACGTCCTGAACGGTCAGCACCGGGATGCCGAACAATTGGCCTTCGATGAACATGGTCACGAAGTCCTGGGTCTCGGGAGCCGCCAACTCCGTGCCAGGGCGCTTACCGGCGGGGACTAACTGATTCATGCGGCACCTTTGGAGGCTGCGATGGTCGAGGCCAGGGTCTGCAACAGGGCGTCACGATCGAACTTGGCGATGTAATCGTTGAAGCCGACCTGACGGCCGCGTTCGAAGTCCTTTTCGGTGGCGTGGGACGACAGGGCGACCATGGGAATGGTGCCCCAGCGCCCGTCGGCCCGAACCGCCGACGCGAATTCGAAACCGCTCATGCCGGGCATCTCGATGTCGCTGATGATGGCGTCGAACTCGTCGCCGCGCTCACGCAGGGCCAGGGCCTTGTCGGCACCGTCCACCGAGATCACCTCGTAGCCGGCCACCGACAGCAGCGGCGTCAGCAAATTGCGGAAGAACGGCGAATCGTCCACCAGCAGGACACGCGGCTGCTGGAAGTCGGCATTGCCGAATTCCTTGTCGTTGCGGCCGAACCAGTCGCCGAAGGCCTGCGGCAGGTAATAGCCGGCATCGATGATGGTGGTGGCCTTGCCGGCGATAACGGCGGTGCCGATGATGCCGGGATTGTTGGCCGACAATTCGACCTTCATGCGATCCTCGACGATATCGACGATCTCGTCCACCACCAGGCCCATGGTGTGCTCCTTGTCGGAGAACACCAGCACCGGCTGGCGGCCTTCGTCGCGGAGGTTGAGCACGCCGTCGATGGCGATCAGCGGCATCAGGTGGCCACGGTACTGGACCATGGGCTTGCCATGGCTGTGCTCGATCTCGGCAACGTCGATCTCTTCAAGACGGGCGACCAGGGCGAGGGGCACGGCCTTGAGGTCTTCGCCGCCGGCACGGAACACCAGCAGCGAGGTCTTGGATTCGGCATGGCTCTCGCGGGCCACCTGGGCATCGGTGTCGCGGGTGCCGGCGCCCAGCATGCCGGATTCGCCGGTGGCGCCGGCGATGCCGTTGGGATCGAGGATCATGATGACCGAACCGTCGCCCAGGATGGTGTTGCCCGAGAACATGGTGATGTGGCGCAGGATCGGCGCCACCGGCTTGACCACGATTTCCTCGGTATCGAAGACGCGGTCGACGATGATGCCGAAGGTGTAGGTGCCGACCTGGGTGACGACGATGAAGGTTTCCTGCTGCTCTTCCTCGCCGTCGGCGAGCTTGAGCAGGCGCTTCAGCGAGACCAGCGGCAGCAGACGGTCACGCAGGCGCAGCACCGGCGCGTTGTTGATCATCTCGATGCCGTGTTCGGAATTGGCGGTGACACGCACCAGTTCCAGAACGCTGATCTGGGGAATGGCGAAGCGTTCCACCGCGCATTCGACGATCAGGGCCGAGACGATGGCCAGGGTCAGCGGGATCTTGATGATGAAGGACGAGCCCTTGCCGGGCTGGCTCTTCAACTCGACGGTGCCGCCGATCTTCTCGATATTGGTGCGCACCACGTCCATGCCGACACCGCGGCCGGAGACCGAGGTGACCTTCTCGGCGGTGGAGAACCCGGCCTTGAAGATGAACTGATAGATCTGCTGCGGCGTCAGGGCTTCCAGCTCGGATTCGCTGGCGAGGCCGTTCTGCACGGCCTTTTGCTTGATGCGCTCCAGGTTGAGGCCGCGGCCATCGTCGGAAATCTCGATGATGATGTGGCCGCCCTCATGGAAGGCGTTCAGAACGATCTTGCCGATTTCCGGCTTGCCGATCTTCTTGCGCTCGTCGGTGGGCTCCAGGCCGTGATCGGCGGAGTTGCGCACCATGTGGGTCAGCGGATCCTTGATCAGCTCCAGAACCTGGCGGTCGAGTTCGGTCTCGGCGCCCAGCATCTGCAGGTCGATCTTCTTGTTCATTTCGACCGAGAGATCGCGGACGATACGTGGCAGCTTGGCCCAGGCGTTGCCGATGGGCTGCATCCGGGTCTTCATCACGCCTTCCTGGAGGTCGGTGGTGATGTGGCTCAGACGCTGCAGCGGGGTGGCGAACTCGCTGTCATCCTTGCCGCGAACCATCTGCAGCAGCTGGTTGCGGGTCAACACCAGCTCGGACACCAGGGTCATCAGGTTTTCCAGCAGCTCCACATTGACGCGGATGGTCTGGGCGGCGACGGCGGATC
Source organism: Magnetospirillum sp. (assembly GCA_016195125.1). Lineage (GTDB taxonomy): Bacteria > Pseudomonadota > Alphaproteobacteria > Rhodospirillales > Magnetospirillaceae > Phaeospirillum. The sequence goes on along the minus strand of JACQAD010000152.1, from coordinate 6,401 downwards.
AGCTCGTCATCGCTGCCTTCCGGCTCACACTCGTTCTTCTCCAGATGGCCCAGGATCAGCTTGATGCGATCGATGGACTGAAGGATCAGGGTGACGGCGACGGGGGTGACTTCCAGCTCGCCATCGCGGAACTTGCCAAGCACGTTCTCGCCGGCATGGGCCACATGTTCCAGGCGGGGCAGGCCAAGAAAGCCGCAAGTACCCTTGATGGTGTGAACCAGACGGAAAATGTTGCCCAGAATCTGGGGGTCGTTAGGATTTTGCTCCAGATTGACCAGGGCAATATCAAGAACGGAAAGACTTTCCGATGTCTCAGTCAGAAATTCACTGAGGAGATCATCCATGATCGACTCCAGTACGGTCCTGTTTCAGCAGCCGCGAGCGGTACCGAAACTCCCTCTCCCCCCATCCGAACCGGACAGGCAATGCCGACTAATAGCACGGAGAGAAAGTCTTTAGAAGAACCCAGACTCGGGTAAATCCGCTTGCGAAACGATTATTTTAGCGCCGATCCTCACACCATGATCAAAATCCCTTGCGAACCGGCGTCAACCTTCAAATCACTCTTGGTCTTATGGGCCAGAAGACGGGTGTACCAGGCTTGCGCCCCGCGGGGGCCGGCCAGGGGAGCGCCGTCCACCAGAACCAGCCGTGCCTCGGCGCTGAGGCCGGCACCGTCCCCTCGGGCCACGACGTTCAGTCCCTGGGATGGAAAGTCGGGGGCCGCCGCCACCTGCACCGTGATGTCGCCGCCACGCGGCAGGGCATCGCGGGCGATGAGGATAAGATTGAGCAGCAATCTCGCGGCATCGCCGGACAATTCGCCACGGGAGCAGGTCCAGGCCAGGGAAACGCCCGCCTGGCCGTTCCCTGCCAGATAAGCCCGGGTAAGCTCGCGGAGTGATGCGGGCGTGTGGGGCATGTCGGTGGCTGGGCCCAGGGCGGTGCGCAGGAACTTCAGCCGCGCCGTCGCCACACTCATGCTGGCCGCGATCAGACCGACGGTCTCGGCATCGGTGCCGTCTTCAAGCAATTCCAAACCGGCCGCGGCCGCACCCAATGGGCTGGCCAGATCATGGCAAAGCCGGGCGCAGAGAAGTTCGGAGAGCTTGGTGTCGTCGATTTCGATCATGGCCTCATAGGATCAGGAAAATCCCCTATAGTACATAGGCATACCAACGGCCCAGTCAATAGTCATACTTGGCGGGGCGATCAGCGGCGGAGGATGGCGACGGCCTCGAGGTGGGCGGCCCAGGGGAATTGGTCGATGGGGGTGATCCGCTCCAATCGCCAGCCGCCATTCACCAGCAGCCGCAGGTCGCGGGCCAGAGTGGCGGGATTGCACGAGACCATCGCGATGGTGCCGGGGCCGCCGGGGATGGGCTTGGCCAATTCCTCGATCTGCGCCTGGGCGCCGGCGCGGGGCGGGTCGAGACAGACCGCCTTGTAGGCCTTCAATTCGTGAGCCGACAGGGGCCTCCGCGCCAGATCGCGGACCTCGGAGGTCAGCGGCAATCCCTCGCGCCGGGCGGCGGCATCCAGGGCCAAGACCGGCGCCTGCTCGCCCTCGACGGCATGGACCGGGCCTTTCAAGGCCAGGGGGAGGCTGAAACTGCCGCAGCCGGCATAGAGGTCGGCCACCGGCGAGATGGTTCCGATTCCGGCCAGCACCGCCTCGGCGATGGCCAGTTCGCCGCCGCGGGTGGGCTGGAGGAAGGCTCCGGGGGCCGGCTCCACCGCCACCCCGGCGAAGTGGACCAGGGCGGCGCGGCGGCGCGAGCCCGGCGGCACCCGGACCAGCGGATCGACGGCGCATTCGGCCAATCCCTGGCGGGCCAGCTGGGTGAGCAGCAGGTCGCGTTTCCAATGGGCATAGAGGCCGTCGTCCAGATGCTGCAACGAGCACCCGCCGCAACGGCCGAAATGCGTGCAGGGCGGCGCGGCGCGGCCGGGGCCGGGCTCCATGACCTCGATCAGGGCGGCGGTCAGTCCATCGCCGCGCCGACCTTCGATCCGGGCCAGAACCCGGTCGCCGGTGACGGTAAAGGGAACGAAGACCGCATCGCCGTCCAGGTGGGCGATGCCGTCGCCCCTGGTGCCGATCTCCTCGATCAGCAGCTCCGCATTGCGGGGCGGCGGCGTGTTGCGGGATTGGCGGGCGGGGGAGCGGCGCGGCTTTCTCATCGCGACGGTGCCCCGCGCACCCGGCCGAGATCGGCAAGGAAGCGGGCGAAGATGTCCGAGACGCCCTTCTGGAGGGCGGCGGCGGCATCCTCGACCCGCTCGGACCCGGCGGGGATGCGGGCGCTATAGGTTTCCAGCAGGACCAGGGCGCCGTTGCGGGCGCCGACCACGCTCAATTCCAGCTCCACCACCGCCATTTCGGCCCCGGCGATCTGTTCAAGGCGCCGGATCTTGCCGCGCACAATCCAGTCGGGCAGCAATTGCAACTCGGGCGGGACGACCCGATCGGCCAGGCCGGCCGCATTCAGGAAGTGGCGCAGGCGATCTTGCAGCATCAGGCCCGGCGGCTCGCTCCACAGATCGTATTTGTAATGCCCCAGCGGCCCGCCCTCGCCCTTGGCAAAGGCCAGCGGCCGTTCGTCCACCACGCCGTCGGTGGTCATCCGGGACACCTCGACGATGCCGGGCAGAATCGGCTTGGCGAAGCGCTGGGCGGGAGCGGCGGGCTCGATGCGGTAGAAGGCGTCCGGCGGCGCCGCCGGCCCGGCGCAGGCGGCCAGGGCAAGGACGAGCAGGGCGGTGGTGATCTTAAGTCTCATGGCTATTTCCGTCCCGGTCCATCTTCGCCGCGTCTGGTGCCGCCGATCAGGACACCCGGATTGTCCCTGATCTGGCGCGAGAATTCGTGCAGGTTCCGGGTGGTGCCGTCCAGATTATAGGTGACCGAATCGATGGAGCGCGATACCGCCTGCAGCGTATGGCGCAGATCCTTGACGCTCTGGTCGATATTGTCGGCATTGCCGGTGACGCTCTTATCCAGGGCGGCCAGCATGGAATCCACCTTGCGGCGGCTTTCCTGCAGCCCGGCGGAGAGCTGGGCGGCGTTGGCCAGGGTCTGATTGATGCGCTCGGCATTGACGTCGGTGACCACCTTGTTGGCCAGGGTGCCGGTCATGCGCTCCACGTCGGCGGTGATGCGCGGAGTCTTCACCGCCAGATCGTTGGTCACCGCCAGCAGGTTGGTGACCAGCTCGGGGGCATGCTTCTCCAAGATGGTGCCCAGTGCCCCCACCTGCTGGGTCAAGGCGAACAGCAGCGGCTTCAGGGCGGTCTGGTTGAGGTCGGTGATCTGGCCGGCCACATCGTTCATGGCGGCGAAGATATTGGCGGCGGCCCCACCGGAGATTTCGGCGCCCGGCGGCAGCATCTCGGTGGAATTGCCGCCCTTGATGTCGAGAGTCACCGCCGCCAGCAGGCCCGAGGCGGCGACGCGCGCCACCGAATCCTTGGGCAGCCTCCAGTCGCGGGCCACCGACAGTTCCAGACGGAAGCTGGTGACGTTATCGATGCGCTGGGGGTCGATCTTTTCCACCTGGCCGACGGGAAACCCCTCGTAGGTGACCTTGGTGCCGTATTTGATGCCGTTGACGTTGGGCAGGCGGGTGAAATAGGCATCGGTGCTGCCGGTCCGGCCCGTCAGAACCACCACCACCACCATCAGCGACACCAGCATGGCCAGCACGAAGCCGCCAACCATCACGTAGTTGATTCTGGAATCCTTCATGGGCGGCTTGTTCCGGCTGAGGTGTGGGCGGGGTCGCCGACCAGCCGGCGCAGATAGGAATCGGCGTCGGGATCGGCATCCTCGGTGCGGCGGTTCAAAAGATTCTGGATGCGCGGATCGGTGCTGGCGCGGATGGCTTCGACGCTATCCAGGGCCAGGACGTGGCCCTTGTCCAGCACGCAGATGCGGTCGGCGATCTTGAAGGTGGAATCCAGGTCATGGGTCACCACCACGATGCTCATGCCCATGGCGTCGCGAAGGCGCAGGATCAGATCGTCGATGGAGGACGCCACCACCGGGTCCAATCCGGCCGAGGGCTCGTCGCAGAACAGCAATTCGGGGTCCATGACGATGGCCCGCGCCAGGGCGGCGCGCTTGATCATGCCGCCGGACAGCTCGGCGGGCTTGAGATGCTCGAAGCCGGCCAGGCTGACCACTTCCAGCTTGAGCCGGGTCATGATGCCGATGGTGGTTTCATCCAGCCTGGTATGCTCACGCAAGGGCAGGGCGATGTTGTCGCCGATGCTCATGGAGCTGAACAGGGCACCCGACTGGAAGGCGACGCCGGTACGGGTCCGCAGGCGCTGCAGCGCCACCGGCGACAGCTTGGCGATGTCGTGGCCCAGCACCCGCACGCTGCCCGAGGCGGGCTTCAGCAATCCCAGGAGGTGGTTGAGAAGGGTGGTCTTGCCCGAGCCCGAACCGCCCATGATCACCATGATCTCGCCCTTGGCGACGTCGAGGCTGACATTGTGCAGGATCTGGCGGCTGCCGTAATAGCTCACCAGATTGCGCACCTCGATACTGTTGGGATTGGGGGAGGACATCAGCGGGTCACCATGAAGACGAAGATCATGTCGGTGATGACGATGGCCGAAATGGCGTGGACCACCGAGCGGGTGGTCATGCGTCCCACTCCCTCGGCGCCGCCGGTGACCGAGGCGCCGTTGACCACGCCGACAACGGTGATCATGACCGAGAAGATGGCGCTCTTGCCCAGGCCGTGCCAAACGTCGTTGAGGCGGACCAGATCGCTCATCTCGTCAATATAGGCGCCCATGGAACTGCCCAGCTGCGGCGCGATGTACAGCCCGGCGGCGAACAGGCCGACCAGATCGGACCACAGGGTCAGGGCCGGCAGCATCACCGCCATGGCCAGCAGCGGCGGCACCACCAGGAAGCGCACCGGCGAGATGCCCATGACGGTCAGGGCATCCACTTCCTGGTTGATGCGCATGGTGCCCAGGCGCGCCGCCAGGGCCGAGCCCGAGCGGCCGGCCACCAGGATGCCGGTGATCAGCGGACCGAATTCGCGCACCACCGACATGGCCACCCCCAGCGAGACGCGGGATTCGGCGCCGAACAGGCGAAGCGTATAGATACCCTGGATCGCCAGCATCACGCCGATGGTGGCCGACAGCACGGTGACGATGGGCAATGCCCCGATGCCGATCTCCATGGCCTGGGCGACGATGGGGGCCAGACGGACCGGCTGGCGGCGCTTGGCGCCCATGCCCAGCCAGTACAGGCATTCGCCCAGCAAGGTAGCGCCGAAACCGAATTCGCTGAGTCCGGCCATGGCCCGGCGTCCGATCCGGTCCAGCAGGCCTGTCATTCCCCTCAACTCGGGTTCGGCGGTCACGGATCAGCCCCCCAGAGCGCCCTCGACGCTGTCGGAGATGGTGAAGACCCGGTCCAGGCGGGCCAGTTGCAGTACCCGGCGCACCGGGTCGCTGATGGCGGCCAGGACGAAGGCGGTGCCGTTCTTGCGGGCCATCTGATAGGCCTCCACCAGACCGGCGATGCCGGAACTGTCGATGTATTCCACCGCCGAGAGGTCGACCACCACGTGGCAGCGCTGCAGCATCAGCTCCATCAGCGCCTTGCGCAGGACGGGGCTCTGACGCAGATCGACCTCGCCGGAAAGGGCGATGATGCTCGCCTTGTCATTGACGCTGGTAACAATCTTCATGATGGGCCGATCCGTTTGACCATTTGCAACAGGTTGCCGATTCCGGCCGGCGGCGGCAGGAAATCCACGTGATCCATGACCGAGCGTATCAGATGGGTTCCCAATCCCCCCGGCCGCAGCTCGTCCAGCGGCCTCGGCTGAATTCTAGCCACATCTACGGCGGGAGCGAAATCCATAAGTCGTATGACCAACAGATCGTCCTCACGCCCCAGATGGACGATGATATCGCCTTCGCCGCCCTTATAGGCGTGGCGGATGATGTTCTGGCAGGCCTCGTCCACCGCCAGAACCACGTCGGCAATCAATGATTCAGCGCAGCCCAGCTCGCGCGAGGCCTTGGCGGTGGCGGCGCGGATGGCGGCCAGCTCCTCGGGCCGGGCGGCGTAGCGGCGCTCGAAGGCGTTTGAAGTGGCCCGCCGGCCGTCCTCGACGACGACGATGGTGACGTCGTCGCGCAGGCTGCCGCTGCCGTCGAGCGAGCGCACCACCTGCTCCAGGCGTTCGGCGGCGGGCATGGCGGCAAAACTCTGGATCAGCTCACGCGCGCCTTCGCTGCCCAGCATGGCGCCGGTGGCGGTGCGGGCTTCGGTCAGGCCGTCGGTGAACAGGTAAAGGGTGCCGCCCTCCAGATCGATGCTGCTTTCCGGGCAGCCGTCCGCGAACAGTTCGGGGGCGATGCCC
>JACQAD010000189.1 GCA_016195125.1 Magnetospirillum sp. | reverse complement strand
TCGGTGGTCGCCAGCCGGCAATGGCCGGGAGCGCGCTGTCACGAAGCTCTGCCCGGCGCCTTCCGTCTTTGCGACGAATCCGACGATTACGAGTACGGCGCCTCGCGCTCGGCCAGGATGACCGGGCTCAAGGTCGCCCTGCCCAAGGGCGTGACCATGGTCTTCATCCAGTTCTTCCCGCCCAGGGACGGCCAGCGCCACATGGTGGCGCGGCTGACCTATGACAGCGACACCTGCTGCGGCACCTGCGGCGGCTGACGCCGCCCCAGGGTTGATCCGTCTGGCGCGGCAAGCGCGCCGGGCGGCGGCTAGGCCTTCTTGTGCTCGGGCTTCGCCCCCACCGGGCCGCCTGCGTCCTTCCAGGCCTTGAAGCCGCCCGCCACATGGGCGACGGGGGCGAGCCCCATCTCCTGGACCGCCCTGGTGGCCAGGGCCGAGCGCCAGGCCGACTGGCAATAGAACACGAAGCGCTTGCCCGAGCCGAACACGTCTTTGAAGTAAGGAGAGCTGGGGTCGACCCAGAATTCCAGCATGCCGCGCGGCGCGTGGAAGGCGCCGGGAATCATGCCTTCGCGTTCCAGCTCGCGCACGTCGCGCAGGTCGACGAAGACCACGTTTTCGTCACCGTGAAGAGCCAATGCCTCCTTGGTGGGGATGGTGGTGATCAGGGCGCTGGCCTCGTCGATCAGCTGCCGGTGGGTCTTGACCAGGGTCACTTCGTCCTCCTCATCCATCGTTTCAGCATGGCACGCAGTTCGGTCCGGCTTTGAAACACCGGCAGCCTGGGGGCGTCGATGCGGGTGTGCTCCACCGCCAGCCCGATCTCGGAAATCTGGTCATCCCAATCCATGGCCCGCACGATCAGCTCGACCTCGCCCAGGCCGGTACGGTCGCCGATGCCCGGATCGTGCCCCAATTCGCGCACCAGCCAATGGGCGACGCTGAGGTCGTAATCGGCTTCCGCCACCGGCAAGCCATAGGACAGGGCCAGATCCTTCATGTGGATTCCCGGTTCCAGCGCGAAATCACCGAAAAAGCGGGCATCGGCCTCGGCCACCGGCGCGGCGGAGGCGAACAGGCGGTCCAGATTGGGCACCCGTTCGGGCCGGGCGAACAGATAGACGGTGTCGCCCGACTTGAGATGGCCGGCGGCATGGGCGGAATAGGATTTGTCGTCGCGGACCACCAGCGAGGGCTCGGCCCAGCGCGGCAGACGCTGCCCACGGGCCACCAGGGAATCGGCGACGATACGGTATGACACCAATTCGTGGCGGGCGCCGGGAATCTCCAGCTCCATGCGCTCCACCGGGCCGATGCGCTTGGGCACGATCTGGCCGAGAAAGCGGGCCACGGCGCCGATGGTCCAGCCCTGGAGGCCGAGGCTGACCAGCACCACCAGAAAGGCGACGATGAAATAGACCCGCCCGTGGGGCAGGCCCACCACCATGGGCACGATGGACAGCAGCACCGACACCGATCCGCGCAGGCCCACCCAGGCGACGAAGGCAGTCTCGTTGCGATTGAAGCCGTAGGGCAGCAGGCAAATCCAGGCCGCCAGCGGCCGCGCTACGAAGATCAGCGCTACGGCCACGGCCAGGGACGACCAGGCAAACGGCGGAAATTCCGACGGCGTCGCCAGCAATCCAAGGGTCAGGAACATGACGATCTGAGCCAGCCAGGTCAGGCCGTCCTGGAAGCGGCGCATGGTTTCCGGCGCGCTGATGCGGGCGTTGCCGGCCACCAGACCGGCGATGTAGACCGCCAGGAAGCCGCTGCCATGCAACACGCCGGTGGCGGCGAACAGCACCATGGCCAGGGACAGCGCCGCCAGCGGCTGCAATCCGCGCTCGAACCCCATCTTGTTGACCGCCAGCACGATCAGCCCGCCGCCGAACATGCCGGAAACGGCGCCGATGCCGAACTCGGCGATGAAATCCAGGCCGATGCCGACCGGCGAGACCGCCCCCTTGGCCGAGACCAGGCCCACCAGGGCCAGTGTCAGGAAGATGGCCATGGGGTCGTTGCTGCCCGATTCCACTTCCAGGGTGGCCCGCACGCGGTCGCGCACATGGATGCCGCCGACCCGCAACAGGAAGAACACCGCCGCCGCGTCGGTGGAGCTGAGGATGGCTCCCATCAGCCCGGCTTCCAGCCAGTTGAACCCCAGCAGATAATGCACCGGCACCGCCACCACGGCGGTGGTGAACACCACGCCGCCGGTGGCCAGGGCCATGGCCGGCCACAGGGCGGCGCGGAAGGCCTTGACGCTGGTGTGGAAGCCGGAATCGAACAAGATGATGGCCAGGGCGACGTTGCCGATCATGTAGGCGGCGTGGACATCGTCGAACCTGATCCGCCCCAGCCCGTCCTCGCCGGCCACCAGGCCGACGCACAGGAACACCAGCAGCAGCGGCGCGCCGATGCGAAACGACAGCAGGCTGGAAAAGATGGACAGCGCCACCAGCCCCGAGACGATCAGGATGGCGACGTTCTGAGTCTCGATCATGGCGGGCCGGATTGCTGGGTCATCATGATTAGGATAGGGGGCATCATCGTCCCCGACAACCGGCCTCATGGCGGCGAATGCTGGACTCCTGGGCGTTCCCCCCCATATAACCCCGATCATGAGCAAGAGAACGTGGCCCTTCTTGAAGATGCATGGGCTCGGGAACGACTTCGTCGTCCTCGATGCCCGTTCGCGCGCCCTTGACCTGACCCCGGAACGGGTTCGGGCCATCGCCGCGCGCGGGACCGGCGTGGGCTGCGACCAGCTGGTGGTGATGGCGCCGCCGACCGGCGGCCTGGCCGACGCCACCATGCTGATCTACAACGCCGACGGCTCGGAAGTGGCGGCCTGCGGCAATGCGTCGCGCTGCGTCGCCTGGCTGCTGATGCAAGAAACCGGCGCCGACAAGGTGGTGTTCGAGACCAAGGCCGGGTTGCTCGACGCCGAATCGCGGGGGCCGCATCTGGTGGCGGTGGATATGGGCCGTCCGCGTCTGGACTGGCGCGACATCCCCCTGGCCGAAGCCATCGACACCCTGCACCTGGGAGTGCGGGTCGGACCCCTGGCC
>JACQAD010000188.1 GCA_016195125.1 Magnetospirillum sp. | reverse complement strand
GCGCGCAGGCGGGCGGGGATGCCCCGGTCGTTGCGGGCATGGCCGGAACCGGCGATCAGCACCACCGGTCCGGCTTCTGGCCGGGCCGATTGGTCCGCCAGCACCTCGGCCATGGCGGCGTCGCGGGCGCGCTGGACCTTGATCATCGGGGCGATGGCCGTCTCGGGCAGCAGGTTGCAATGGCCGTCGCGGAGTTCGCCAGCCAGCGCCTTTTCCTCGGCGGGCGCCAGGGGAATGTCGAGGCCGAAGCGGCCGTCCACATCGGCGCTTTCGGCGCCCTGGGCGATCTGGCGGGTCAGGCCCTGGGGCAGGTTGGCGGCCTTGAGGTCGCCTCCCGCCGCCAAGGCCGCCTCGGCGATGGGACGGTAAAGCGACCACAGCGGCCAGCCGCGCTTTTCCCAATCCAGGCGGGTTCCCATCTCGGCCAAATCCTGGCGGGACTGGTCCAGGGCCGCCTGATGGTCGCTGTCGACCATTTCCAGGGCGATGATCGGGCGCCGTCCGCTTTGTCCAAGGCCGCGCACCACCCAGGCCTGCAGGGCGTGATGATCGGGATTGTCGTGGGTCTCGCCCAGGATCAGGATCCCGGCGCCCAGGCCCGCCTCGATCACCGCCGCCGGGCTCGCCAGCCGGCCGGTTGCCGGATTCCACACCTTTCCCGCCAGGGGATGAGGCGAGGATAGAACCGGCGGCGGCGGGGATTCGGCCCAGGCGGGCGCGGCCCAGAACAGCGCCATCGCCGCTAATCGAACGATCGTTCTGCCTATCTGGTCAAGGCGGAGGGGTTGCGTTATGGTCATACCAAACCCTTTTAAAGAACAAGGTTCCAGACTTGGGAGGAAACATGAAAAGGGTCGTGCTCGGGGCCGTTCTGGCCATTTTGGTGTCGCTGCCGGCCTATGCCGATCAGTTCCTCAACATTCTTACCGGTGGAACCAGCGGCGTCTACTACCCCATGGGTAATGCGCTGTCGTCCATCTTCGGCAAGGCCATGCCTTCGGCCCGCGTCACCGTCCAGGCCACCAAGGCCTCGGTGGAGAATTTGAATCTGCTGCAGGCCGGTCGCGGCGAGTTGGCCTTTACCCTGGGTGATTCCCTGACCCAGGCCTGGGAAGGCGTGGAGGAGGCCGGTTATAAGGCGCCCCTGAAGAAGCTGCGCACCATGGCCGCCATCTACCCTAATTACATCCAGATCGTCGCCACCGCCGAATCGGGCATCAAGACCCTGGCCGACCTCAAGGGCAAGCGGGTGTCGGTGGGCGCTCCCAAATCGGGCACCGAACTCAACGCGCGGGCCATCTTCAAGGCGGCGGGCCTCTCCTATGCCGATCTCAAGGTGCAATACCTGCCCTTCGGCGAATCGGTCGAGCTGATGAAGAACAAGCAACTGGACGCCACCTTGCAATCTGCCGGGCTGGGCGTCTCGTCGCTGCGCGATCTGGCCAGCGGCGACGATATCGTCATCGTCGCCATTCCCGCCGAGGTGATCGCCAGGACCGGCGATCCGGCCTATATCGCCTCCATGGTGCCGGCCAACACCTATCGCGGCCAGACCATCGACGTTCCCACCGCGGCGGTGCGCAATTTCCTGGTCACCCATGAGGGGGTTCCCGCCGATATCGTCTACGGCATGACCAAGGCCATGTTCGCCAACATGCCCGATCTGCTGGCCGCCCATTCCGCCGCCCGCGAGATCGACCCCGCCCAGGCGGCCAAGTCGCCCATTCCGCTCCATCCGGGGGCGGAGCGCTACTACCGCGAGGCGGGGTTGCTGAAGTGATGATGCGTCTTCTTTAGGGCAGGGGGGAAGGCCGATGACGAGTATGACCGAGACCGAAGAGGTCATCGATACATCCGAGATCGACACCAAGGGCGAAGTGTTCGGCCACGGTGTCGAATCAAGGCCACTGTTTTGGATCGCCATCGCCTTTTCCACCTTCCAGATCATCACGGCGGCCTATTCGCCGCTGTCGTCGCTGCCGGTGCGCTCCCTCCATGTGGGGTTCCTGCTGCTGATGGTCTTCGCCCTCTACGCCGCCATGGGACGGGGCAACCCGGTCAAGGTGGCGACCGCCTGGGTGCTGGGGGCGGCCGCCATGGTGCTGTCGCTCTATCACCTGATCTACGAGGGTGATCTGGTACAGCGTTCCGGCGATCCCTCCACCACCGACCTGGTGGTGGGAACCATCATGGTGCTGCTGGTGTTCGAGGCGGCAAGGCGCCTGATGGGCTGGGCCTTGCCGCTGCTATGCATGGTCTTCGTCGCCTACGCCCTGTTCGGCGAGGTGCTGCCGGCGCCCCTCGGCCATCGGGGCTATGGCTACGACCAGATCGTCAACCAGTACTTTCTGGGCACCGAGGGCATCTTCGGCATTCCCTGCTATGTCTCGGCCACCTACATCTTCCTGTTCATCCTGTTCGGCTCCTTCCTCGAACAGGCGGGGATGATCCGCCTGTTCACCGATCTGGCCCTGGGCACGGTCGGCCATACCAAGGGGGGACCAGCCAAGGTGGCGGTGGTGACCTCGGGCCTGATGGGTACCATCAACGGCTCGGGCATCGCCAATGTGGTGACCACCGGCCAGCTGACCATTCCGCTGATGAAGCGGTTCGGCTACCGCGCCGAATTCGCCGGCGCCGTCGAGGCGACCGCCAGCATGGGCGGCCAGATCATGCCCCCGGTGATGGGGGCCGTGGCCTTCATCATGGCCGAGACCCTGAACGTCTCCTATGCCGAGGTCTGCAAGGCGGCGGCCATTCCGGCGCTGCTCTACTACGCCTCGGCCCTGTGGATGGTGCATCTGGAAGCCGGCATCGCCGGCCTGCACGGCATGCCCAAGGACCAATGCCCCAGCGCCCTGTCGGCGTTGAAGCGCCAATGGTTCCTGATGGTGCCCCTGGCGGCCCTGGTCTATCTGCTGCTGGCCGGCTTTACCCCCATGTTCTCCGGCACGGTGGGCCTGGCTCTGACCGCCATGGTCATTCTGGGCTCAAGCATCGCCGCCAATATCGGCGGCATTCTGGGCCGGGTGGTGTTCTGGGCGGTGCTGGGCGTGGTCAGCTCGGCCTTCTTCAAACTGGGCATCAACGTCTTCATGGTTGCCGTGGCCGCGCTGGTGGCGGTCAATCTGTTCGTCAAGGGCGGGCGCGAGACGGTACGCATGACCGTGCGCGGTCTGGTGGAAGGGGCCCGCAGCGCCGTGCCGGTGGGCGTGGCCTGCACCCTGGTCGGCACCATCATCGGCACCATGACCCTGACGGGAATTGCCGGAAGCTTCACCCAGGGGCTGGTGTCCATGTCGGGGGGCTCGCTGTTCCTGACCCTGATCCTGACCATGATCGCCTCGCTGATCCTGGGCATGGGCATTCCCACCATTCCCACCTACATCATCACTTCGTCCCTGGTGGCGCCCATGCTGTACAAGATGGGAGTGCCGCTGATCGTTTCGCACATGTACGTGTTCTATTTCGGCATCCTGGCCGATCTGACGCCGCCGGTGGGGCTGGCGGCCTTCGCCGCCGCCTCCATCGCCCGGGCCAAGTTCTTCACCACCGGCTGGTGGGCGGTGCGGGTCGCCATGGCCGGGTTCGTGGTGCCGTTCATGGCGGTCTACGACCCCTCGCTGATGATGGTCAGCGGTTCCCTGCTCGATACCACCTATGTGCTGGCCAAGGCCCTGGTCGCCATCGCCCTGTGGGGAGCGGCCACCATCGGCTTCCTGTTCACGCCGCTGGCCCTGTGGGAGAGGGCTCTGGCGACGCTGGGAGCCTTCTTGCTGGTGGCGGCCATTCCGTGGACCGACGAAGCGGGATTCGTCCTGTCGGCGCTGCTGGTGGCGTGGCATTGGTGGCGGTCGCGGCCGGCTCTTCTCAAGGCCACATGAGCGGTCTGTGCGCCGTCCTGGCCGCCGGTCTGACGGTGCTGAGCCCTTCCGACTCGTTCCAGCTGTCCTGGACCCATTCCGTCGAGAAGGTGGAATGGCGCGAGGATTGGCGGGTAGAGGCGGGAAGGCTGGTGCTCGAACGGGCCTCGGTGGCGGGCAGCGGCGCCGGCATGGAACCGCCCCCCGAAGCGGTACGCGACGGCGACCGTTGGGTGTGGAATCCGGGCTTGGTCAAGGACGAAATCGTCTCCAGAAGATCGGCGCCGACCCGGTTTTCCATGTCGCGGTGGACGGGCAGCAAGGCGTGGCGCCAGGCTTCCATCTCGGCGGGCTGCAACTGATAGAATTCGGTCTTGCCCGACGCCTTCATGGCCTTGATGGCATCGTTGTTTTCCGCCTGGGCGATGGCGTTGGCGTATTTTGTCGTCTCGGCCATGGCGCCTTCCAGGGTGGCACGCAGGTCCGAGGGCAGGCTTTCCCAGAACTTCCTGTTCACGATCACCGCATAGCCGAGATAGCCGTGATTGGAGATGGTGGCGTGCTTTTGCACCTCATGCATCCTCTGGGTGAACATATTGCTGGGTGGGTTTTCGGTACCGTCGACCACCCCGGTCTTGAGGGCCTGGTAAACTTCGGAGAAGGCCATGACCTGGGGCAAGGCGCCCAGGGCCCGCATCTCGGTATCGAGAACCTTGGATGACTGGATGCGCATTTTCAGGCCCTTGAAATCCTCGGGCCGGCGCAATGGCCGGTTGGCGCTCATGATCTTGAAGCCGTTATCCCAATATCCGAGGCCGATGATGCCTTTGGCTTCCAGCTTCTTCAGCAGGCCGGCGCCCACCGGTCCCTCGGTGACGGCGCGCAGCACCTCGATGCTGGGGAAGATATAGGGCAGGTCGAAGACCTCGAACTCCTTGACGCCCAAGGGACCGAACTTGGCCAGGGAGGGGGCCAGCATCTGCACCGCGCCCAGTTGCAGGGCCTCCAGTTCCTCCTTGTCCTTATAGAGCTGGCTGTTGGGGTAGATCTCAACCTTGACCCGGCCCTTGGTCCGCTCCTCGGCCAGCTTCCTGAAGTATTCGGCGCCCTTGCCCTTGGGCGTGTCGGGGGCGACCACATGGCTGAACTTGATGATGATGCTCTGGGTCTGTTG
>JACQAD010000187.1 GCA_016195125.1 Magnetospirillum sp. | reverse complement strand
GTGCTGTGGGAATTGGGGGCCGAGGTGATCCCGGTTGCGGTCAATCCCGATGGCTTCAACATCAACAAGAATTGCGGCTCGCTGCATACCCAGACCATGTGCGAGCAGGTGGTGGCCCACGGCGCCCATCTGGGTATCGCCCTGGACGGCGACGCCGACCGGGTGGTGCTGTGCGACGAGTTGGGCCACATGATCGACGGCGACCAGCTGATGGCCCTGATCGGTGATCTGTGGCACCGCTCGGGCCTGCTCAAGGGCGGCGGCATCGTCGCCACCGTCATGTCCAATCTGGGCCTGGAGCGCTTCCTGGCGGCCCGTGGCCTCAAGACCATCCGCACGGCGGTGGGTGACCGCTATGTGCTTGAGCACATGCGCCGCGAGGGCTTCAACGTCGGCGGCGAGCAATCGGGCCACATCATCCTGTCCGACCATTCCACCACCGGCGACGGTCTGGTGGCGGGGCTGCAGGTGCTGGCGGCGCTGGTCCAGTCGGGCAAGGCGGCCAGCGAGATGCTGCGCCTGTTCACGCCGCTGCCCCAGGTGCTGAAGAATGTGAAGGTGGCCAAGGGCTCGGTGGCCGACGTGCTGGCCGATCACAGCGTCGATGCCGCCATCAGGGATGCCGAGGCCAGGCTCAGCGGCCAGGGGCGTCTGCTGATCCGCAAGTCGGGGACCGAGCCGCTGATTCGGGTGATGGCCGAAGGCGAAGACAAGATCCTGGTGGAATCGACGGTGGACGCCATCGTCGAGACCATTCGCCGTATCGCCGGCTGATCCCGGCCCATAAGAATTAAGGGGGCCTTCGCCCCCTTTTCAAACCACTGTCCTAGGCCGCGACTGCGGCTGCGGCGGGTGCGAAGCGCTCGACCACCCGGCTCATGGTCCGGGCGATATCCGGGCACAGCCCGATCAGGCGCTCGGCCAGATCGCGGGCCTTGGCCTCATCCACCTTGTGTCCGGCGGCTTCGGCCTCAAGAATGTCGGCAAGCTGATCGATCTCTTCCCATCTGTACTGCATGATGTGCCTCGTGGGATGTTCAAACCATACTTTAGCATGAGTAGATATACCTGCTCATGCTGCGCCGCACAAGCGGGTAAACACCTTATTTTGTGGTATGTTACAACTTGTCACCCAGATCCTGTCTCGCGGTTGCTCAGTAACAAAAAGTGGCTGAGATCAATGATATTCTCCAATTCGAGGAGGTCGGCATGATCGCTAGGGTTTTGATCATCGCCGGTTCGGATTCCGGTGGCGGAGCCGGAATCCAGGCCGATATCAAGACGGTTACCTGCCTGGGTGGCTATGCCGCCAGCGCGATAACGGCGCTGAGATTGCATCAAGACCGGCATGCTGGCCTCGGCGGCCATCGTCGAGGCGGTGGCGGAGGCTCTGGCCGCCCTGGCGCCGGACGTGCCGCTGGTGCTCGATCCGGTGATGGTGGCCAAGGGCGGCGCCGCCTTGCTGGCCGACAGCGCCGCCGGGGCGCTGGTCGCGAAGCTGCTGCCGCGCGCCCATCTGCTAACCCCCAATATCCCCGAGGCCGAGGTGCTGCTGGGCCGGCGTATCGGCGGGGTCGGGGACATGGAGCGGGCGGCGCGCGACCTGCTGGCCCTGGGGCCAAAGGCGGTGTTGCTTAAGGGCGGGCACCTGGAGGGAGACGCCCTGATGGACGTACTGGTGGATGCGGCCGGAATTCAGCGCTTTGCCGGGCGGCGCGTGGCCACACGCTCGACGCACGGCACCGGCTGCACCCTGGCCTCCTCCATCGCTGCCGGCATTGCCCAAGGCATGAATCTGGCCGAGGCGGTGGAGCGGGGCCGGCATTACCTGCTGCGGGCCATCGAAACGGCCCCTGGGCTGGGCAAGGGGCATGGTCCCCTCAACCACGGCCATACGGTCAGCGGCGTTTCTTAACCGTTTTGCCGGTCTTGCCCTTGACCGGCGGGAACCAGTCGTGCAGGCGGACCTCGGCGGGAAAGACCGCGTCGCCGCGCCACCAGCGTTGAACGGCATCGGGCTGCCGGATGACCGCCTTGAGCGCCGGAATGAAATCGACGCCCGGACAGTCGCGCCCCGCCACGTGGAACGGCTGCGCCAGTCCGAACACGGCGCCGTCGAACACGTCCTTGGGCGGCATCAGGTAATCATGGCTGGGGGCCGGGCCGAACCAGGGCACGTCGAGCTTGGCGTAGGTGCTCATGCACCAGCGGGCATCCACCTGATACAGGCCCCGGCACTTGAAGGGCCGCAGGTCGTAAATGGCGCAGGCATTATCCACCAGGAAAACGCAGGGCCGCCCGCCGTTCCAGGCCTCCAGCCGGTCCAGCAGCGGCGCGGCATCGGGGCGCTTGCGCAGGGCGTCGGCGATATAGAGGACTTCGATGGCGGTGGCACCGACCCGCTGGTGGCAGCACCAGCCGCAGCCCTTGCCGCAGGCGGCGGGCCTGGTGCCCAGGGCGTAAGCGGGAGTGGCGCGGACCTGGCGCCACAGATCCTCGGCCAGGGCCTGGGCCTCGCCCATCGCGGCCAGGACGGCATCGGCTCCCTTGGGCAGGGCGGCGCCCATCAGATGGCGCACCGCATCGAAGGCGGCGTCGCGGATGGGCGAGGTGCGGCCGGTCTGGCTGGATTTAGCCATGGCGCGCAAAGCGGAATCGGCGGTGAATTCGGTCGTCATGGGAGCGAAGATAGCAAGCGTCCGGAAATCTCCGCCAGCGGCAAATGCCTCGTTGCGATTCCGTCGGAGCCCTCCTACACTCCGCGCGGGCCAAGGCCCCCCAACGGGCCGCGTCCCTTCTGCGAGGGAGGGTTACATCTTATGACCGAGATTTCCAAGCCGGCGGCCAAGCCCGCCAACCCCAATTTCTCTTCCGGCCCCTGCGCCAAGCGACCCGGTTGGACGGTCGACGCGCTCAAGGACACGCCGGTCGGCCGGTCGCATCGCGCCAAGATCGGCAAGACCAAGCTGGAAGACCTGATCAACCGCACCCGTAGCGTGCTCGGCATTCCCGCCGATTACCGCATCGGCATCGTGCCGGCTTCCGATACGGGTGCCGTCGAAATGGCCATGTGGTCCCTGCTGGGGGCCCGCGGCATCGACGCCCTGGCCTGGGAAAGCTTCGGCGAGGGCTGGGTGACCGACATCACCAAGCAGCTCAAGATCGAGGACACCCGGATCTTCAAGTCGGCCTACGGCTCGCTGCCCAATCTGGCCGAGGTCGATTGCGACCGCGACGTGGTCTTCACCTGGAACGGCACCACCGGCGGCGTCCGCGTCCCCAATGGTGACTGGATCAAGTCCGACCGCAAGGGCCTGACCATTTGCGACGCCACCAGCGCGGTGTTCGCCATGGACATGCCCTGGGACAAGCTCGACGTGGTCACCTGGTCCTGGCAGAAGGTGCTGGGCGGCGAGGGTGCCCATGGCATGCTGGTTCTGTCGCCCCGCGCCGTGGAGCGCCTGGAGACCTACAAGCCGTCCTGGCCGCTGCCCAAGATCTTCCGCATGACCAAGGGCGGCAAGCTGATCGACGGCATCTTCAAGGGCGAGACCATCAACACGCCGTCGATGATCGCCGTCGAGGATCAGCTGGACGCTCTGAAATGGGCCGAGTCCATCGGTGGCCTCAAGGCCCTGATCGCCCGCTCGGAAGCCAATCTGAAGGCCGTCCAGTCCTGGCTGGACAAGTCCGATTGGGCCGCCAACCTGGCCGACGAGGCTGCGGTTCGCTCGTGCACCTCCATCTGCATGATCGTCAAGGCGCCCTTCTTCGCCAAGCTCTCGGCCGATGACCAGGCCGCCGCCGCCAAGAAGATCGTCACCCTTCTGGACAAGGAAGGGGTGGCCTACGACATCGGCGCCTATCGTGACGCTCCCGCCGGCCTGCGGGTCTGGGGCGGCGCCACGGTGGAAACCAGTGATGTCGAAAAGCTCCTGCCTTGGCTGGACTGGGCCTTCGCCCAGGTCAAGGCCGAGTTCGAGCCCAAGGCCGCCTGATCATCGCCTGACCATAATAAGCGGGCGCCGCCTGATAACGGGCGGCGCCCGAACTCCATTGAGGAAGCATCCGATGCCCAAGGTTCTCATCAGCGACAAGTTGAGCCCCGCCGCCGTCCAGATCTTCAAGGATCGCGGTATCGAGACCGATGTGAAGACCGGCCTCGCCCCCGATGAGCTCAAGGCGATCATCGGCCAGTATGACGGCCTCGCCATTCGCTCCAACACCAAGGTCACCACCGAGATCCTGGCCGCCGCCACCAACCTCAAGGTGGTGGGCCGCGCCGGTATCGGTGTCGATAACGTGGACGTGCCCGCCGCCACCGGCCGCGGCATCGTCGTCATGAACACTCCGTTCGGCAATTCCATCACCACCGCCGAGCACGCCATCGCCATGATGTTCGCTCTGGCCCGCGAGATTCCCGAGGCCAATGCCAGCACTCACGCCGGCAAGTGGGAAAAGAACCGCTTCATGGGTGTCGAGATCACCGGCAAGACTCTCGGCGTCATCGGCTGTGGCAATATCGGTTCGATCGTCGCCGACCGTGCGCAGGGCTTGAAGATGAAGGTGATTGCCTACGATCCCTTCCTGTCGCATGAACGCGCCAAGGAACTGAACGTGGAGAAGGTGGAACTGGACGAGCTGTTCCCCCGCGCCGACTTCATCACCCTGCACACCCCGCTGACCGACGCCACCCGCAACATCATCGACGCCAAGGCCATGGCCAAGATGAAGAAGGGCGTGCGCATCATCAATTGCGCCCGTGGCGGTCTGGTGGTCGAGGAAGACCTGCGGGCAGCCCTTGAATCCGGTCAGGTGGCCGGCGCCGCCCTGGACGTGTTCAAGACCGAGCCCGCCAAGGAAAACGCCCTGTTCGGCAATCCCAAGGTGGTCTGCACCCCTCATCTGGGCGCGTCGACCTCCGAGGCCCAGGAAAACGTCGCCCTGCAGGTGGCCGAGCAGATGGCCGATTACCTGCTGACCGGCGCGGTGACCAATGCGCTGAACATCCCGTCGGTGTCGGCTGAGGACGCACCCAAGCTGCGCCCCTACATGACGCTGGCCAACCAGATCGGCAGCTTTGCCGGCCAGTTGACCGAAACCGGCATCAAGGACGTGAAGATCGAGTATCTGGGCCATGTGGCCTCGCTCAACACCAAGCCGCTGACCGCCATGGTTCTCGAAGGGCTCCTGAAGCCCATGAACGAGGCCGTCAACATGGTCAACGCCCCCGTGGTGGCCAAGGAGCGCAACATCAAGGTCACCGAGACCAAGTCGGAGACCGAGGGCGACTACCACACCCTGGTGCGCCTGACCGTCACCACCGACAAGCGCGAGCGCTCGGTGGCCGGCACGCTGTTCGGCGGTGACAAGGCCCGCGTGGTCGAGATCAAGGGCATCGCCATCGAGGCCGAACTGGGCCAGCACATGCTGTACGTCACCAACCAGGACAAGCCGGGCTTCATCGGCGCCCTGGGCTCGCTGCTGGGGGCTAACGGCGTCAACATCGCCACCTTCCATCTCGGCCGGTCCGAGGCCGGCGGCGATGCCATCCTGCTGACCCAGGTGGATCAGCCCTTGTCCGCTGAACTGGTGGAAAAGGTTCGGGCTCTGCCGCAAGTGGTCCAGGCAAAGTTCCTGACTTTCTAATTGGTGTCGGCGTCAGAAATAAAGGCCGTGGTGGAAACGCCACGGCCTTTTCATTGTTGGGTGTGGGTCGCGTGTCTTACGGTGGTCACACTTCTAATTGCTGTATATCAATACGCCACCTATGCTTCTTTAGTTACGCCATAAGTATTATTTATCCATACACGATGTGGGGTCTATATCTAAGGTTAATCAGTAGTTTCCTGGATGTGGCGAGGGCTGTGCATGGTTTGGATCTTTGGGATTCGTGGGGCGGCAGCCGTTCAGGCCTTCGACGCATGCGACACGGAGGTCGAGAATTCCCAGCGCATCGCCGCCATCGAGGCGGCCATCGATCTGGTAACGGCCGGACGCTACCAATCGGTTCCCGAAGGAAGCT
Source organism: Magnetospirillum sp. (assembly GCA_016195125.1). Taxonomy (GTDB): domain Bacteria; phylum Pseudomonadota; class Alphaproteobacteria; order Rhodospirillales; family Magnetospirillaceae; genus Phaeospirillum. The sequence continues at coordinate 1,578 of JACQAD010000187.1, read as the reverse complement.
GCCCGGTATCGGTCAAGATCAAGGAGATGGCCCGTAAGCTGGAGGCTCAGGCCCAGGCCACCTTGAAGCTGGACGTGGATCTGTCGGTCAACATCAACGAGGCGGTCACCAAGGCGGCCGGGATGATGCGCGATGTGGGCGAGGTCGATCGCCGCGCCCAGGCCATCGCCGCCGCCGCCGAGGAACTGGTCTCCAGCGTCGCCGAAATCGCCCGCACCTCGGAATCCGCCGCCGCCGACGCCAGCTCGGCCCAGGAGGTGGCGTCGGAAAGCCATTCCGCCGCCGATCAGGCCATCGATGCCATGCGCGCCATCGCCGATGCGGTCAAGGCCGCCACCGGCCGGGTGGATAGCCTGGCCGAGGCTTCGGTCAAGATCGGCGATATCGTCAACCAGATCGAAGAGATCGCCCAGCAGACTAACCTGCTGGCCTTGAACGCCACTATCGAGGCCGCCCGTGCCGGCGAGGCCGGCAAGGGTTTCGCCGTGGTGGCGGGCGAGGTCAAGACCCTGGCCAATCAGACCGCCAAGGCTACCGTCGATATCCGCGCCCGCATCGAGGGTTTGCGGGTGGAGATGGGCGAGATCGTCCGCACGATGCAGGACGGCGCCGCCGCGGTGGAACGGGGCGAGGGGGTCATCAACACCACCAGCAACGGCATGAACCGCCTTGCCGGTCAGGTCCATGGTGTCTCCATGAAGATGGCCGAGATCGCCGGCATCCTCAATCAGCAGACGGCGGCATCGGCGGAGGTGTCCGAGGGTGTCGGCGCCATCGCCACCCTGTCGGCCCGCAACGTCGCCACGATCGGCGACGTGGTCGACGAGATGGATCGGGCCTCCAAGGGCGTGGTCGGCACCCTCAATGAAATGGCCTGCCTGGAGATCGAGGACTTCACCCTGCACGTGGCCAAGTCCGACCATATGCTGTGGCGCAAGCGTCTGGCCGATATGGTGGTGGGACGAGAAACTCTGAACCCCAATGACTTGGCCGATCATACCAAATGCCGCCTGGGCAAATGGATCGCCACCCTCGCCGATGAAAGCATTCTGCGCCATCCCGCCTATGCCGCCCTCGAGGCACCGCATCGGGAAGTGCACCGCCACGGCATCGAAGCCGCCCGCAGCTTCAATTCCGGCGATCTCGACGGCGCTCTGGCCGCCATCGCCAAGGCGGCCGAAGCCTCCATGGGCGTGATGAAATGCCTGAACGAATTGGGGGATCGCGGGCGGTTTTAAGCCCTCTCCTCCGCATTAGTGTTTGCCGTTGGCGGGCAAACGCGATACATCGGCTGTTGCTCGATAACCGGGCGGCTCTCCGTGGGGATGGCCGCCCTTTGTTCCAGGTTGCGACATCACCTATGACCGATTCCGCCAATCGGGCCCTGCTGCCCGCCGGCCTGCGCGACATGTTGCCCCCCGACGCGGCGTTCGAAGCCACGGTCGTCCACGGCGTGATGGGTCATTTCGCCCGTCAGGGCTATGAGCGGGTCAAGCCGCCCCTGATCGAATTCGAGGAAAGCCTGCTGGATGGCGCCGGTTCCGGCACCTCGTCCCAGACCTTCCGGGTCATGGATCC
>JACQAD010000186.1 GCA_016195125.1 Magnetospirillum sp. | reverse complement strand
GTGGTCGTGCACGGCGATGCCCACCGCGCCCAAGGCGTCCTTGACCGCGCGGGTCATGTCGATGTCGGCCCGCGACGGGGCCGGGTCGCCGGACGGGTGGTTGTGCACCAGGATGACGGCGGAGGCGTGAAGGGCCAGGGCGCGCTTGACCACCTCGCGCGGGTAAAGGGGCGTGTGGTCGACGGTGCCGGTCTGCTGCAGCTCATCGGCGATGAGGGTGTTCTTGCGGTCCAGGAACAGCAGGCGGAACTGCTCGGTGGTCAGGGTGGCCATGGCGGTGCGGCAGTAATCCAGCAGCACCTCCCAATTGGAAATCACCGATGTGTTGATCACTGGGGCGCGGGCCAGGCGGATGGCGGCTTCGCGCACCACCTTGAGGGCGGTGGCGGAAACCTCCTTGACGCCGTCCGTGGCGGTCAAATCCTCGATCTCGGCGGTGATGACGTCGGCGAAGCTGCCGAAACGCTTGATCAGGGCCTTGGCCAGCGGCTTGGTATCGCGCTGCGGAATGGCGATCCCCAGCAGTAATTCCAGCAATTCGTAATCGGGCATGGCCTCGGGTGCGTCGATAAAACGCTTGCGCAGGCGTTCGCGATGGCCCTTGTGGTCGGGTTTGGCCGCGGCGTCAGAGAGGCCGGGAAGGGGGAGGTCGGAAGTCACAGGCGCGAGCGGAAGTCTTCCAGCCAGGACAGCCGGCTTTCCAACAGCGAGATGTCGTGATCCAGCCAGGCAGCCAGCGCTTTGCCGCCTTCGATGATGTCGGTGCCGCGCAGGTCGATCAGGCGGGCCAGCTCGCTTTCCACTCCCTCGATCAGCAATTCGATCTGGTGGGCGCGCTCGCTCTGGTCAAGGAGGTCGAGGAAGCGGATCTTCAAGGCCACCACCAGCTTGGACAGGTCGCTGGTCGGGCGCAGGCGGGCGGTCAGCAGCAGATGCAATTCGCGCCTTCCGGCCTCGGAAATGGTCAGCAGGGCATCGTCTTCCATGCCCTTGCCGTCGATAGCCTCCACCAGGCCTTCATAGCGCAGCAATTCGATGGAAATTCCCATCAGCTCCAGGCTGGGGCCCATGATACGGCTGGTAAAGTGGCGAACCGAGCCGGCCAGATCGCTATAGCGCATCGGCCCGGATGCGACGGTGCCCAATGCGCAGAGGCGCACGGCTTCCTTCGGGGTCAATGTGTTGTCGGCGAACATGGCGCAATCCTGGGAAAGTCTAGCTCTCCAAATATAGGGGGTATTGGAGATTGCGTCCACAAATACCACGGGAGGGGTTGCAAAGACCCTCGGTTTGGCGGAGCTTACCGGCATGAATACCAAGACGGATGCTGCGGAAATCTGGGTGCTGGCCGATGACCGCGCCGGTAATGTCAGCCAGTGCCTGGGGGTGGCCGAGGCGCTGGGTCTGCCCTATGTGGTCAAGACCATTCGCTACGATAGTCTGGCCCGTCTGCCCAATGTCCTGCGCGGCGCCGGTCTGTTGGGGGTGACCGCCGAGAGCCGGGCGGGCCTGGGGGCACCTTGGCCGAAACTGGTGATTGCCGCCGGACGGCGCACCGCTCCCATCGCCCGCTGGATCAAGCGCCAATGCGGCGCGAAGCTGGTGCAGATCATGGATCCCGGCTTTCCCGGCCGGGATGATTTCGACCTGATCGTCTCTCCGTCCCATGATTGCCCCAAGCCCTCCGCCAATGTGCTGGAGGTGTTGGGGGCGCCCCACCGGGTGACCGAGGCCCGTCTGGCCGCCGAGGCCGAGACATGGCGCCCGGCCTTTGCCGCTCTGCCCCGGCCGTTCGTGGCGGTGATCGTCGGCGGCGCTACCAAGAACCGGCCCTTTTCGGCGGAGATGGCCCGCGATCTGGGCGCCAGTGCGGCATCGCTGGGCAAGGCGGCCGGCGGCTCGCTGCTGCTGACCACCAGCCGCCGCACCGGGGCGGAGCAGGAGAGGGTGCTGGCCGAGTGCCTGCCCGAACCGCGCTGGCTGCACCTGTTCAGCCAAGGCGGCGACAACCCCTATTTCGGCTTTCTGGCCCTGGCTGACGCCATCATCGTCACCGGCGATTCCGTGTCCATGTGCTGCGAGGCCTGCGCCAGTCCGGCCCCGGTCTGCATCTGGTCGCCCGAGGGATGGGTGGCGGCCAAGCACGCCCGCCTGCATGCCCAGCTTTACCGTGCCGGCCTGGCCCGTCCCCTGGACGGTGTCACCTCTCTGGCCGGGTGGGAGCGTCCCCGCCTCAATGCCGCGTTGGACGTGGCCAGGGCCATCCGCGAGCGGTTGCTGTCGTGAGAAGACGTCTTGCCGCGCTTCTGGTGCTGCTGGCCTTGCCGGCCTGGGCCGCCGGACCCGATCGGCAATTGCATGGTCTGAAAGGGCCTCGGGACCAGCGGGTGCCCATGGTCGCCAGCGAATTTCCCTGGAGCGCCATGGGCCGGCTCAATTTCGGCAACGGCCATTGCAGCGCCACCCTGATCGGGCCGCGCCTGATCGCCACCGCCGCCCATTGCCTGTGGAACCGCATGACGCAAAAGCCCATGCCGGCTTCGGGCTTTACCTTCGTGGCGGGATGGGATCGGGGCCAGTATCTTCGCTTTTCCAAGGTGATTGCCGTGCATGCGGCGCCCAAATGGGTGCTGGACGGCCAGAGCCGGGGTCTGGATAGCCGCGCCGACGATTGGGCTTTGATGGAATTGGAGGAGGCTCTGGGCGACGAGATCGGCTGGGTCTCCCTGGCCGTGCCGCGGGCGGGGATGGCGGTGGCGGTGGCGGGCTATGGCCGGGACAAGGCCCAGGTGCCCCTGGCCCATATCGGCTGCCATCTGAGCGAACAGGCTTTGCCGGGAATCTTCATCCATGATTGCGACGCGGTCCAGGGCGAATCCGGCGGCCCCGTCCTGGCTTGGGCCGAGGGTGAGCTTCGCCTGGTGGCCATCAATGTGGCGGTGATCCCCGCCAAGGGTGAAGCCGGCGTGGCCGCCGGCATCGAGCCGATGCTGCCCCTGGCCCGGCGTCTCGGGGCCGGCGCCCATACGAGACAAGGCAGCCTGTCCCAGGCGCCGAGCCTGGATCTCGGTCAATCCCTCAGGTGAAGAGCGTTGCGGTGAGCCTCGATGCTGTCGGGGCCAAAGCAGCAGAACTGAACGCTGTCCATCTCCTGGATGTCGGCCAGGACACGATCGACGGTGGCCACGGCGATGCGTGCCGCCTGATCCTTGGGGAACCCGTAGACCCCAGTGGAGATGGCCGAGAAGGCGATGGAGCGGGCTCCCACCTCGATGGCCAGTTCCAACGAACGGCGGTAGCAGGATTCCAGCAAGGCCGCCTCGTTGTGGCTGCCTCCTCGCCAGACCGGTCCCACCGCATGGATGATCCATTTGGCGGGAAGGTAGAAGCCGGGCGTGATCTTGGCATCGCCGGGATGGCAGCCGCCCAGTTGACTGCACGCCGCCAGCAATTCCGGGCCGGCGGCGCGATGGATGGCGCCATCGACACCGCCGCCTCCCAGCAGCGAGGAATTGGCGGCGTTGACGATGGCATCGACCTTGAGGCGGGTGATATCGGCTTCGACAATCTTCATCCTGGGATCGGGCATCAGTTCCCTCTCAACAGAATTCGGGCCGCTCCGAACCGTACTGGCACAATTCGATCAGGGCCCCGTCGGGATCGGTAATGTAGCACATCCGCTTGCCGCCTTTGACGATGTCTTTGGGAACATCGGCGACCTGGGCGTCCTGACCGAATTGGCGATGGAGAATGTTCAGGCAGGCCTGAAGATCGGCAACCCGGATGGCCGCATGGCGCAGGCCCGGAGTGGCGGGATGCGAGGCCTCGGCAAGCGCCTGGCGGGAAGGGGCGGCGAAGGCCAACAACTCCACCCGGCAGCCGCCATCGGGCGCCGCCAGGATAACGCAACGGGCGCGGGCCTCGGCCATGCCGGTGACGCGCTCGAACCACTCGCCGGAAAGTTCCCGGTCCATGACCATTCCGAGTCCCAGCAAGGTTCCGTAAAAGGCGATGGAACGATCCATGTCGGTGACCACGATGTTGACGTGGTCATGGGCGGCCGGGGCCATCAGTCGCTCAGCTGCAGCACGAATTCGGTGAGGAAGGGAGCATTGCGGCGGCGTTCCGAATCGGTGCGGCCGAAATTGCCCAGCAGACGGCGCATCCAGGTGCCGTCCAGCCGTTCGAACTCGAAATGGGCCTTCATGGCCAGATGCTCGCCCACGAAGTCGGGCAGCTTGGCGGACCATTTCATGATGCCGTCGCGGAAGGCGCCCTCACGGGCCTGGTCCATGCGGCCCGAGGGGGCGAATTCCTGGGTATAGAGCTGAGAGAGTTCGCGCCAGCACTTGGCCATGACGTCGGCTTCGAAGCGGATAAGATCCTGCAGAAGGATCAGATTATCCTCGTTGGGCGGCTCGTAATTGCTCCGGGTGGCGTCCTCTCGGAACAGCGGCCAGGGATTGTCCTCGGGCTTCTGGGGCGGGGCCTTCTTGCCCTTGGCGGCCTTGGTGGTGCGGAACGCCGCCCAACGGGAATCCCAATTGTGCAGGATCGGGTTGTTGACCTCGCTGCCCTGCATGATCTCGATCAGCTTCTCGCCGCCGACCTCGGCCCAATTGTAGCTGTGGGCCAGGGTCTGCATGTGCCT
>JACQAD010000053.1 GCA_016195125.1 Magnetospirillum sp. | reverse complement strand
GCGCGCCTGGGGGGTACCCAGCGGCAGGCGATAGACCTTCAGTTTGTAGGCGATACCCGTCGACGAGAAGAACAGAACCGGCGTGTGGGTATTGGCCACGAACACCTCGGACAGGAAATCCTCGTCCTTGATATTCATGCCCGAACGGCCCTTGCCGCCTCGCTTCTGGGCGCGATAGGCGGAAACCGGCACCCGCTTGATGTAGCCGGTGTTGGTCACCGTCACCACCATGTCCTCGCGGGCGATCAGATCCTCGATATCGGCTTCGAACTCGTTTTCTTCGATGGTGGTCCGGCGCGGCGTGGCGAATTGCTCGCGGATTTCCATCAATTCGCCGCGCATCACCTCGAACAGGCGAGGACGCGACGACAAGATGTGCAGGAAGGCCTCGATCTGATGACCGATCTCGCGCAGTTCATCGCCGATCTTGTCGCGCTCGAGCCCGGTGAGGCGGTGCAGGCGCAGATCGAGGATGGCCTTGGCCTGCACCTCGGAAAGGCGGTAACACCCGTCCTCGATACCGCGGCCAGGCTCATCGATCAGGCGGATCAGCGGCTCGACATCGCCCACCGGCCAGGCGCGAACCATCAGCTTTTCCCGAGCCTCGGCCGGATCGGGAGCGGCGCGGATCAGACGGATCACCTCGTCGATATTAGCCACGGCGATGGCCAGACCGGCCAAGACGTGGGCGCGGTCACGGGCCTTGCCCAGTTCGAAGATGGTGCGGCGGGTGATCACCTCTTCGCGGAAGGCGATGAAGGCGACGATGATGTCTCTGAGCGGCATCATCTCGGGCCGGCCGCCATTCAGGGCCAGGGAGTTGACGCCGAAACTGGTCTGCAGCGGGGTGAAGCGATAGAGCTGGGCCAGCACCACGTCGGCGATGGCGTCGCGCTTGATCTCGACCACCACCCGCACGCCGTCGCGGTCGGATTCATCGCGCAGATCGGAAATGCCCTCGATCTTCTTGTCGCGGACCAGTTCCGCGATCTGCTCGAGCATGCGGGCCTTGTTCACCTGATAGGGCATCTCGGTGACGATGATGGCTTCGCGGTCCTTGCGGATCTCCTCGATATGGACCCGGCCGCGCATGACCACCGAGCCGCGCCCGGTCAGATGAGCGGCACGGATGCCCGAGCGGCCGAGAATGGTGCCGCCAGTGGGAAAATCGGGACCGGGAACCAGTTCCATCAACTGCTCGGCCGTCACTTCCGGATTGTCGATATAGGCGCAGCAGGCGTCGATGACCTCGCCCAGATTATGGGGCGGGATATTGGTGGCCATGCCCACGGCGATAACACCGGCACCATTGACCAGCAGGTTCGGATAACGGGCCGGCAAGACCATGGGTTCGTGGGTGGATTCGTCGTAATTGGCCTGGAAATCGACGGTTTCCTTGTCGATATCCTCCAGCAGCGAATGGGCCGAGCGGGCCAGACGCGCCTCGGTGTAACGCATGGCCGCCGGCGGGTCGCCGTCCATAGAGCCGAAATTGCCCTGCCCGTCCACCAGCGGCAGACGCATGGAGAAATACTGGGCCATGCGGACCATGGCATCATAAATGGCCGAATCGCCATGGGGATGATACTTACCCATGACGTCGCCGACGATGCGGGCCGATTTGCGGAAGGGCTTATTGAAGTCGTAGCCCGCCTCTTTCATGGCGAAGAGGATGCGGCGATGGACCGGCTTCAACCCGTCGCGGACGTCGGGAAGCGCGCGGCTCACGATGACGCTCATGGCGTAATCGAGATAGGAGCGCTTCATCTCGTCTTCGATGGTGACCGGAGTAATATCGAATTGCGGCGACGCAGGAGGCGTGGTCAACGAAATCTTCCCGTCGGTTTTCAGGAGCAACCAGAATTTGGGGTGACCATATGGTCACGGTGGCGCAAGCTACCAGATATCGTAAGGAGCGACAACCGCAAGGGCAATGCCGTCGATGCTTTGGGTTGATGAGGCGCAGTTTCTTCGGCTCCAGCTTGGTCAATGGCTCAGCCGCACCGGTCAGGAAGGATGATGAAGCGGGAAATTTCAGCAATTCAGGTGGTTTCGGCCAGGACCACGGAGACGGGTGACACACTGCGCCTGGTGCTGCTGGACGAGGCCGGCGAGGAGAATCTCGTTCACCTGCCCCTGGACCAATTGGCCCTGCTGTCGTCATGGCTGGATCAGGCCGGCAATCACGCCGGAACCGGCCCAGGCCACGTCAAGGCCGCCGCCCCTACTCTGGCCGTCGAACGTTGGACCATCCAGCCCGAAGCAGATGAAGAACACCTGTTGCTGGGGTTCAAAATGGCCAAGGGAGCAGAGATTAACCTCCGCATGCACCGCAATGCCGTCTCCGCCTATATCAAGGCGCTGGCCTCCGTGCTCGGCCGTACCCTGCCCGCCTCCCCGTCCAAGGCGAAGCACTAATCGGTCCCATTAGGGGCTTTCACGCGATCATGGCATGCAGTACGATCCGGCACTTTTTCTTTCTCTGGGGAGCCACAATTCATGGCTGGCAGCGTCAACAAGGTCATTCTGGTCGGCAATCTGGGACGCGATCCCGAGATTCGGACCGCTCAGAACGGCGACAAGATCGTCAACCTGAACATCGCCACCTCGGAAACCTGGAAAGACCGCGGCACCGGCGAGCGCAAGGAAAAGACCGAGTGGCACCGGGTGGTGATCTTCAATCCCAACCTGGCCGATGTGGCCGAGCGCTACCTCAAGAAGGGCAGCAGCGTCTATGTCGAGGGCGCGCTGCAGACCCGCAAATGGTGATGGCGGCGGCGGCGGCGGCGGCGGCTACGATGACGGTGGACGCCAGGGCGGTGGTGGTTCTCGCCAGAGCGGTGGTGGCGGCGGTGGCGGTGGCCAATCATGGGAGCCGCCGGCCGATCTCGATGATGAAATTCCGTTCTGATCGGCCGTCATCCGAGCCGATGGATCAAAGGCGACGTCCGCGGACGTCGCCTTTTTCAATGGAGTCCATTTCCTCCGGGGTACGAAGATGGTTAAACTGCCGGCCATGTTCCAAGATCACTCCGACGGTGCGGACAGATGACGAAGACGAAATCGCCGAAGGCCGCGACGAAAGATCATTCCAGCGCAATTCCGGCCGAAGCGGCCCTGGCCTTTACCCAGGGACGCAAGCGCGACGCCCTTCGGATGCTGATGGACTTTCCTGGGGTGGCGCAGCGGCCCAAGACCGAGCGCGAATCGGCGGCCTGGGGTATCCTGGCTGCGGTACTGCTGGATTCCGCCGCCTACGATGACGCCGAGGAGGCCGCTGCGGAGGCCCTTCGCCTGTCTCCTCAGGATGGGCGGATCCGTATTCTTCACTCTCGGATTCTGGCCAGCGGCAACCGGTTGAGCGATGCCTTGCTCGCCGCCGGCGAGGCCGTTCGGCTGGTTCCGACCGATTTCGACGCAGCCTTGCAATTGATCATGGTTCATTTCGAAGGTGGAACCGGTGACAAGGCATTGGAGGAAGCGCACGCTTTTGTGTCGAGGTGCGGCAATTCTCCCGATTCCTT
>JACQAD010000198.1 GCA_016195125.1 Magnetospirillum sp. | reverse complement strand
GGCGGCAACGGTGCCGCCCGGCATCGCCATGGTTCTGGCCAACCCCGCCTTTCCGGCGTTGAAGGCTCTGGTGATCGAGACCACCGGCATGGCCTTTTACCGCGACAAGGACAGCGATCTCGCCCGCATCCTGCAAGAGCGCATGGATGAGATCGGGATCGGTGATTGCGCCACTTATCTGGGGCTGCTCCAATCTCCCGGCGAGGGGACGGTGGAGATGGAGGCCTTCATCGCCGAACTGACCATCGGCGAGACCTATTTCTTCCGTCACAAGGAGCAGTTCGACGCGCTCCGCGACCTGATCCTACCCGATGTGATCAAACGCAATCAGACGGTGCGGCGATTGCGGATCTGGAGTGCCGGCTGTGCCACCGGACCCGAGCCCTATTCCATCGCCATCATGCTGGAGCGGGAATTCGGCCGGCAGATCGCCGGCTGGCACGTCTCGATCCTGGGGACCGATATCAATCAGAAATTCCTGGCCCGGGCGCGGGAGGGCCGGTTTGACGAATGGGCGTTCCGGGTGATGCCCGATTCTCTGCGCGCCGCCTGTTTCGACAAGGTCGGTCGCCAATGGCTGATCCGGCCCGAATACAAACGCCACGTCACCTTTCAGTACCACAACCTGATCAAGAGCAGCTTTCCTTCCATCGCCGACAATATCGCCGGCCTGGACATCATCATCTGCCGCAACGTCATCATCTATTTCAGTCAGGAGACGGTGGAGAAACTGGTTCCTTGCTTCCGTGACAGTCTGAGCGAGGGCGGCTGGCTGATCATGGGCCATGCCGAGCCGAACCAGCAGCTTTTCCGCCGATTCAAGACCGTGAATACCCCAGGTGCGGTGCTGTACCAGCGCGCCGAGCCGCAATCGGCGCCCGCTCCCGCCATCGTTGTTCCGCCCTTGCCGTCTCCGCCCCCCAGGATGCCGGCATCGCCCCTGCTCAAGCCGGTCCTTCCCCCCCGGCCGATTCCCCCGCCGGCCTTGCCGACCGCCCCCGTTGCGGTGCCGCCGGTGGAAGATTTGGCACGGGCGCGGAATCTGGCCGATGCCGGTCAGTGGGAGGAGGCGGCCGCCGCCTGTGACGCGCTTATCGCGAAAACGCCGCTGGTGGCCTGGGCGCATTTCTACCGGGCCATGATCCACGAGCAGGTGGGCGAGACCGAGGCCTGCGAAAAGGCCTTGCGGCGCGCCATTTATCTCGACCGGCGGCTGGTTCTGCCTCACTATCACCTCGGCTTGTTCCTGTCTCGTCAAGACGACGTCAAGGGGGCGGTGCGATCGTTTCGGAATGCTCAGGCCTTGGTCGATGGCCTGCCCGACGACCGGCCGGTGGCGGAGGGAGACAAGATTACCGTTGGTCAGATGCGTGAGGCGCTCGCCATGCATCTCAATTTGCTGGGAGATCCCTGATGGTCCGGCCCGAAGGGCAGATCCTCGACCGTCTGAAGGCGCATCGCCTGGCCGTGGAAGCCGCGGACGAGGAGGGGGGGCGCGATCTGGCCGAGGCCCTGCTGCGGGCGCGGGCGCGGCGGCTGGCGGCTCCGCGCGGACTGGCGGTGGAGGCCGACGAGCGCCAGGAGGTTCTGTGCGTGCGCGTCGCCACCGAGCGTTACGCCCTGTCCCTGGCGCAATTGTCCGAGGTGATGGTCCTGGGAAAGTGGACTCCCATTCCCGGCCAGCCTCAATATCTGCTGGGGGTGACCAATCTGCGCGGCGAAATCCGCCCGGTTCTGGATTTGAATTCCCTGCTGGGACTTCCCGCCCCCGAGTCCGCCGCGCGCACCTGGGTGGTGTTTCTCAAGGCCGGCGGCGCCGAAATCGGGGTGAGGGTGGAGGGAGTCGAGAGGGTGGTGCGCTTGGACCTCGCCGCCCTGACCCGTCCCCACGAAAGCGGCAACGGCCTGCCGCAACGGTTCATCTCGGGTATCACCGCCGATGGCCTGATATTGCTCGATACTGTTCAGATTTTGGCTCTCGAGATCCTGCAGGACGCGCGGATCGACAGCCCCAGCGATTCATGAAGGAACCACGATGACCACGATCACTCGCCATTCCTGGTGGAAAGACCTGAAGCTTCGCCGCAAGTTCTCCACCGTGTCCCTGGGATTCACCCTGGTCCTGGCCGGGCTGATCGCCTTCAACGTCATGGTGCTGCGCAGCCAAAGCCAGAACTCGGTGACCACCGACATGGCTGGACGCCAGCGCATGCTGTCGCAGAAATTCGCCAAGGAGGTGCTGCTGCTGGGTAGCGGTGTCGCCGCCGATCATCAGGCCACCTTGCGGCTGATGCGCGATTCCCTGGCGGCGCTCATGGAGGGCGGCGAGATCGTCGTCAACCTCGATACCGGCGCCAAGGTCGACCTGCCGCCGGCGCCGAGTCTGGAAATCCGCGCCAAGCTGGCCGAGCAGGCGGTGCTGCTGCGCCAGTACGAGGGCGCGGCCACCTCGCTTCTGGCCCTGGCCGCTTCCGATGCCAAGCGCGGCGACAAGCTCAAGGAATTGCTGACGCTGCAAGGCCAGCTCAGCGATAGTGCCGAAGCGGCGGTGAAGATGCTCGGCTTTTATGCCGATTCCGCCATCCGTGCCATGATCGGCCTGGAGATCGTCGTCGGTCTGATCTGCGCCCTGTCGGGGCTGGTGGTCAGCAGCCTGATCGGCCGCCAGATCGCCGATCCCCTGGCCGCCTGCGCCGAGGCGGCGCGCAAGATCGCCGAAGGTGATCTGCGCATCGAGCCGCTGGATGTGGATTCCTGTGATGAGATCGGCATGCTGCAGGAGGCCTTTGACGAGATGTTGCGCAGCCAGCGCGATATCGCGCTGCAGACCCGCTCGGCCTGCGATGCCCTGACCGCCTCCGCCGCCGCCATTCTGTCCTCGGCCCAGGAACAGGCCGCCGGCACCAAGCAGCAGGCCGCCGCCGTCCAGGAGATCACCACCACCGTCGAGGAAATCAGCCTGTCGGGCAAGCAGGTGGCCGAGCGCTCGCGTCAGGTGGCCGGCACCGCCGAGGCGGTGGCCACCTCGGGCAATGCCGGCCTGCACGCGGTTCGCGACGCCTCCGCCGGCATGGAGGCCATCCGCGAGCAGACCGAAACCGTGGCCGAGAACATCATCACCCTGTCCGAGCGGACCCAGGCGGTGGGCGAGATCATCGCCACCGTCAACGAGATCGCCGAACAATCCAATCTGGTGGCGCTGAATGCCGCCATCGAGGCCGCCGACGCCCGCGACCAGGGCCGCCGCTTCTCGGTGGTGGCCAACGAGATCAAGAACCTGGCCGATCAGGCCAAGGAGGCGACCTCGCAGGTGCGCGGCATCCTCGAACAGACTCAGAAGGGCATCAACACCTCGGTGATGCTGACCGAGGAGGCCTTGAAGCGCGTCGAACTGGGCCGTGAGAAGTCGAGCATGTCCGAGCACGTCATTCGCCAGATGTCCGACAACATCCAGGAAAGCGTTCACGCTTTCCAACAGATCGTCGGCGCCACCAATCAGCAGCAGATCGGCCTGGAACAGGTCACCCAGGCCCTGCACGAGATCCGTCAGGCCAGCCAGCAGACCGCCCAGACCACCGCTCAGCTTGAAAAGGCCTCGCTGGATCTCAGCCAGCTGGGTCAGAAGCTGTCGCGGACCTTGGAGAAATACCGGCTTTGATCAGTATCCGGGAAAGGCTGCTCCAGGCCTTTCAGATCGAATACCGGGAACATGTGGATGCCATTCGGACGCTGCTCGACGATCTCGGGCAGAAGGCCGATGGCAGCGGCCTCGCGCAATTGGACGAGATCTTTCGTCGTGCCCACTCGCTGAAGGGGGCGTCGCGGGCGGTGGACCTGCCGGCCATCGAGGAAATCTCCCATCGCATGGAGGCCCTGTTCGTCAAGGTCCGCTCCGGCCAGATGCCTCTCGATCGCGAGATGGCGACCGGATTGGGGCGGGTGCTGGACGTCATCGAGGATTGGGTCGCCGCCAACAGCGCCGGTGAGGCGCTGCCCGATACCGCCGCGACCGTGGCGGCCCTGGAAGCCATGATCGAGGGGCGAGCGGCGCCCGCGATCCCTGCACCGTCGCTCCCTGTGCCGGCTCCGTCAGCGCCGTCGGCTCCCGCGTCCCGGCCAGCCCCGGCCGACGAGCCGCAATCGGTTCCCGCTCCGACCTCGGCGACGGTGATCCGGGCCGAGGAGACCGTGCGGGTGCGGGCCGAGCATCTGGACCGCCTGCTGCGCTCGACCAATGAATTGCTCACCGAAACCATGAATCAGCGTCAGGTGACCCATTCCATGATCGAAATCGATCGTGGCCTGCGCGAATTCGAGCGCGGCTGGCGCCGGGCCCGCAAGGGCTCCACGTCGGTGTTGCGCGAGATGGGGGAATACGAGCGGGCGGCGGCGCTGGAGCGCCAGTACGAAGCGCTGGAACTGACCCTGTCGGCGCTGACCCGCGACACGCACGCGGTCCGCCGTCAGCAGCAGCGCACCGGATGGTCGCTGCGCCAGCTGGGTAACGATCTCCAGCAGGAAGTGCGTCAGGTGCGCATGGTTCCGGCCGACGGCATCTTCGGCGGCTTTCGCAAGATGGTCCGCGATCTGGCCAAATCCGTGGGAAAGCAGGTCGAGGTGCAAGTGGCCGGCCTGGATGTGGAAGCCGACCGCATGGTGCTGCAGGGTCTCAAGGATCCGGTGATGCATCTGTTGCGCAACGCCCTGTCCCATGGCGTGGAGACGCCCGCCGAGCGCGAGGCCAAGGGCAAGCCCGCCATGGCCTGGATCGGATTGCGCTTCGACGTTTCCGAGGGCCGGTTGGTGGTTCTCATCGAAGACGACGGGCGCGGCGTCGATTTCGAGGCCATCCGGCGCAAGGCGGTGGAACGCAATCTGTTCTCCGACGCCGAATCCTTCGACATTGACCGCCAATCGCTGATTGACGTCATCTTCGACCCCGGTTTTTCCACCGCGCGGGTGGTGGACGATCTGTCCGGGCGCGGCATGGGCCTGTCGGTGGTGCGCGAAGCCATGGCCATGATGAACGGCACCGTCCAGGTCCAGGACCGTCAGCCGGCGGGAACCTGTTTCCGCCTGTCCCTGCCCCTGACCGTCTCGACCCAGCGCCTGTTCCTGGTGGAATGCCAGGGGCATGTCTATGCCCTGCCTACCGAAGGCGTGGACCGCCTGTATCGGGTGCGGGCCGAGGATGTGGGGGCGATCGAGGGCAAGTCCATGGTCTATCTGGGCGGCCAGCAATTGCCGCTCTTGTCCCTGGCCCATCTGCTGGCCCTGGGCGAAAGCTCGGTCAAGGTCACCCGCAACGTGGTGCCGCTGGTGGTGCTCAAGAACGGCGAGCGCCGGGTGGCGGTGGCCATCGACGGCTTCTTGTCCATCCGCGAGGGGCTGGTCAAGGATATCGGCGTGCCGGGGGCGCGGGGCAGCATGGTGGCCGGCGGCGTGTTGCTGGAAGATGGCGATATCGCCCTGGTGCTCAATCCCTTCGAGATCGTCGAGACCTTCAGGAAGTCGGGCAGCGTCCGGGTGCTGACCACCGTGGAAAAGCCGGCTGAGAAGCGGGTGCCGGTGATCCTGGTGGTGGATGATTCTCTGACCACCCGCACCTTGGAAAAGAGCATTCTCGAAGCCCATGGCTATCAGGTCCGTCTGGCCCATGACGGGCTGGAGGCCTTGGGGCGGCTGCGGGCCGAGGCGGTCGACCTGATCATCTCTGATATCCAGATGCCGCGTCTTGACGGATTCGGGCTGCTGCAGGCGGTGAAGTCCGATCAGACCCTTAAATCCATCCCCCTGATTCTGGTCAGTTCGCTGGAGGCGCGCGAAGACCGCGAGCGTGGCCTGGCGCTCGGTGCCGACGCCTATGTGGTCAAGCGCAAGTTCGACCAGAAGGAATTGCTCGAGACCATCGGACAGATCCTATGATCAGAAAGCGAATTCGGGTTCTGATCGTCGAGGATTCCCTGGTGGTGCGTGAGTTGCTGATTCACATCATCAGCTCCGATCCCCGCTTCGAGATTCTGGCGGCGGTGGCCAGCGCCGAGGAATGTCTTGCCCTGCTGGAGACCGAGAGGCCGGACGTCATTTCCCTCGATATCCGCCTGCCGGGCATGAACGGCCTGGATGCCACGCTCAGGATCATGGCCCAGCGGCCCACCCCCATCGTGGTGGTGGCGGCCCAGGTGGATGACGACGAACTGAACATCGCCATGAACGCCTTGCGGGCCGGAGCGCTGTCGGTGGTGGAAAAGCCGGTGGGCGTGACCAACGTCGCCTTCGAGGCCATGGCCGCCAAGCTCTGTACCCAATTGGCCATCATGAGCCAGGTCCAGGTGGTGCGCCAAGGCATCGACCGCGGCCTGCGTTTCGGCAGCGTCGAGGCCAATCCGGCGCCCGTCGGCCGCTCGGGCAGCTATTCCATGGTCGGAATCGTAGCCTCTACCGGCGGCCCCCAGGCACTGGTTCAGCTTCTGGGCGGGCTGGGGACGGATTTCCCGTTGCCGCTATTGCTGGTTCAGCACATCACATCGAGCTTCCTGGAGGGCTTCGTCACCTGGCTGTCGGGGGCGACACCCTTCGAGGTCCGCATCGCCGAGGAGGATGAAAAGCCGGTGCCCGGCCGCGCCTATGTGGCTCCTGTCGACAAGCATCTGGCGCTGATCCACGGGCATCTTGCCGTCCTGGACTCTCCGGCGGTGTGCAATCAAAAGCCGTCGGGAACCGTCCTGTTCAGCCACATGGCCAGGGAATTGGGCAAGCACGGTATCGGCGTGGTGCTGACCGGCATGGGCGCCGACGGGGCGGAGGGCCTGCGCCAGATGTCGGACAAGGGCGCCTACACCATTGTCGAGGATGCCTCCACCTGCGTGGTCAACGGCATGCCCTCGGCGGCGGCCAAGCTGGGGGGAGTGTGTGAGACCCTGCCTCTGCCGGCCATCTCGACGCGTCTGCGTGATCTAGCCCTGAGCGGAGGGAAACGTTGAGTGAAGCCCCTCTCATCCTCATCGTCGAGGATTCGGTAACCCAGGCCCTCAAGCTCCAGCTGGTCATGGAGCAGGAGGGCTTTCGCACCGTCTGCGCCCATTCGGGCGAAGCCGCGCTGGAGGAGATCAACCGCCAGCGTCCCAA
Organism: Magnetospirillum sp.; assembly: GCA_016195125.1. Classification (GTDB taxonomy): domain Bacteria; phylum Pseudomonadota; class Alphaproteobacteria; order Rhodospirillales; family Magnetospirillaceae; genus Phaeospirillum. The sequence goes on along the minus strand of JACQAD010000198.1, from coordinate 22,663 downwards.
TATGATCATCGTCGATTATCACCTGCCGGGCATTCAAGGCGACGAACTGTGCCGGCAAATTCATATGGACATCACCACGCGCGGCATTCCGCTGATGATGCTGACCGCCGACGAGACCTCGGCGGCCGAGTTGCACGGCCTGGAAAGCGGCGCCGACGATTTCGTCGCCAAATCGGAAGACCCCGAGATCCTGCTGTTGCGCGTCCACAACCTGCTGCGCAAGGCCCGGCGCGAGGCGGTCAATGTCGAGGTCGGGCGCTCGCTGTTTCGCCGCGCCCGGGTGCTGATCATCGACGACAGCGCCACCTACCGGGAAAGCCTTGCCCAGGAATTGGCGGATGAGGGCTGCGACGTCGTCCAGGTGACCAACGGCAGTGACGGTCTCGCCCTCTTGGCCGACAACGATTTCGACTGCGTCATGGTCGATATGGTCATGCCCGAGATGGACGGAATTTCCGTCTGCAAGGAGCTGTCCAAGCTGCGCAGCGACGAGGATGCGCCGCTGGTCGTCCTGATGCTCTCGGCCTACGAGAACAAGGAGAACGTCGCCCGCGCCCTGGAGGCCGGTGCTGATGATTTCGTCGGCAAATCCACCGAGATGAGTCTGCTGCGCGCCCGCCTGAGGGCCCTGCTGCGCCGCAAGTTCCTGCTGGAACAGAACCAGCGCATCGCCGAGGAGATGCGCCTGCGCGAGATGGAGACCTTGCGCGCCAAGGCCGAGAAGGAGGCCGCCGAGGCCCGCGCTGCCTTGGCCGAGGGTCTGGCCAAGGCCAATCTCGAACTGGAGGAGGCCAACACCAAGCTGCGCGAAACCCAGGTCCATCTGATCCAGTCGGAAAAGATGGCCTCGCTCGGTCAGCTGGTCGCCGGCATCGCCCACGAGATCAACAATCCGCTGTCCTTCGCCCTGTCCAACGTCTTCTCCATCGAGGGCTGGCTGGCCTCGGTGATGACCGAAGCGGCGCCCTGCCTGGCCGAGGCGCATGTGACCAAGCTGGACAAGGCCAGGAAACGCATCAGCGATACCGGCCAGGGGCTGGAGCGGGTGCGGGAATTGGTGGTTAAGCTGCGCACCTTCTCGCGCCTGGACGAGGGCGAGTTCAAGACCGTCGATATCAAGGATGCGGTGGAATCGGTGCTGCTGTTCCTGCGTCACAAGATGAGCGACCGCATCGAGGTCCGGCGCGATTACGCCGCCGACAATATGCTGGCCTGCTATGCCGGTCAGCTCAATCAGGTGATCATGAACGTGGTCGCCAATGCCGTGGACGCCATCGAGGGCAAGGGAAGCATCACCGTGCGGACGTTCCGTCGCGACGAAATGTTCGCCATCTCGGTGGCCGATACCGGCAGCGGCATTCCGGCGGACATCCAGGAACGTATCTTCGATCCATTCTTTACCACCAAACCCGTAGGCCAAGGGACTGGCTTGGGATTGTCCATTTCCTACGGCATTATCAAAAGCCACAAGGGACGCATAGACGTTTCCAGCGCTCCCGGACAGGGTACCGAGATCACCATTCTGATCCCGGTCGATCTGGAGGGGGCATGAGGCACATGACGGGAGGTTGCGACAATGGCGTCCAACGGCCATAGGGAAAACGTTCTCGTCGTCGATGACGAGCCGCAGATTCTGACGGCCATCACCGACCTGCTGGAGGACGAATTCGTCGTCTGGACGGCCAATGACGGCCCCTCGGCCCTGGAGATTCTCAAGACCCGGGAAGTGTCGGTCATCCTGTCCGACCAGCGCATGCCCGGCATGAGCGGCGCCGAATTCCTGGGCCAGGCCCGGACTCTGTCCGACGCCACCAGGGTGCTGGTCACCGGCTATTCCGATCTGGACGCCCTGGTCAGCGCCGTCAATCTCGGCCAGATTCACGCCTATCTGTCCAAGCCCTGGAACCCGCTGGAATTGAAGGTGGTGGTGCGCACCGCCGCCGATCGCTGGCGCCTCGGCCGGACTCTCGAGCAGGAACAGACCCTGCTGCATGCTCTGATGAACAATATCCCCGATGCCATCTTCATCAAGGATCGGGCCCTGAAATTCGCGCGGGTCAATCAGCCCCAGGCACGGCTGCTGGGCAGTGCCGACATCTCCGACGTGGTCGGCATGAACCTGTCGGATCTGATCACACCATCCGAGGCCGCCGCCATCGAGGCCGAGGAACGCGACATCATCGAGCGCGGCTCCTCGCTCCTCGATAAGATCGAGGCCGTCACCGATTCCAATGGCGGCGTTCAGTGGTTCTCCATCACCAAGGTTCCGATCCGTCAAGGGAGCGAGGTCGTGGGGCTGGCCGGAATCGCCCGCGACGTCACCGCCCGCAAGCAGGCCGAGGATTATCTGCGCCGTGCCCACGACGAATTGCAGCAGGCGGTGGAGGAACGGACCCGCTGGCTGCAGACCGAGATCGGGCGCCGCGCCAAGGCCGAGGAGCAGGCCCAGATCGCGCGAGAGGCCGCCGAAGCCGCCTCGCGGGCCAAGACCATCTTCCTGGCCAATATGAGCCACGAATTGCGCACGCCGCTCAACGCCATCATCGGCTTTTCCGAACTGGCGGTCAGCGTCATGGAGCAGCCGGATCTGGGCCGGTATGGCGGTTTTCTCGAAAACATCTCGGAATCCGCCCACCACCTGCTCAGGGTGATCTGCGACATCCTCGACGTCTCGCGGGTCGAGGTGGGCAAGGTGGTGCTCCGCGAAAGCGAGGTGGAGGTCTCCGAGGTGATCCGCTCGGCCATGCGTCTGGTCGGCCATGTGGTCGCCAACAAGCGGCAGAGCCTGGATTTCAAGGAACAGGCGGGGCTGCCGCTGATTCGGGCCGATGAGCGGCTGATGAAGCAGATCGTGCTCAATCTGCTATCCAATGCCGCCAAATTCACCCCCGAGGGCGGACATATTCGGATCGAGGCCGGCATGAGCGGCGAATGCGTCACCATCTCCGTCGAGGACGATGGTGTCGGCATTGCCGCCGAGGATATCGCCATGGTGCTGCAGCCCTTCGGTCAGGCAGAGAACGCCATTTCCCCCAAGCATGAGGGGACCGGACTGGGCTTGCCCCTGGCCAAGGGCTTCATGGAATTGCACGGCGGCACCCTGTCCCTGGAAAGCCAGGTGGGCAAGGGGACCAAGGTGGTGCTGTCCTTCCCGCCCTCGGCCACCATCACTCCATAAAAAAGGGGCCTCTCCAGCCGGAGAGGCCCCTTGATCGACGCAGGGTGGTTCAGCCGGCGGCGCGCTTGGCGTTGGAGGCGTGCACCGACATGGCGAGGCCGTCGTCATGCATGGTGGTCGCATCCTCGGGATAGGCGCCAATCTGGTGAATCGAGAGATCCGCGCCGGCGAATTCCTCCTCATCACCCAAGCGGATACCGAAGGCGGCTTTGAGGCTGCCATAGACGGCCAGGCCGCCGGCCAATCCGAAGGCCGCTCCCGCCACCGTGCCCAGCATCTGGGCACCCAGGCTGACACCGCCCAGGCCGCCCAGGGCTTCCTGACCGAATACGCCGCAGGCGATGCCGCCCATGAAGCCGCACATGCCGTGCAAGGCCCAGACGCCCAGCACGTCGTCCAGGTGCCATTTGTTCTGGCACAGGTTGAACAGCCACACGAACATGGCGCCGGCGATACCGCCGGTGGCCAGGGCGCCGAGGGGATGCATGACGTCCGAGCCGGCGCAGACCGCCACCAGACCGGCCAGGGCGCCGTTATGGATGAAGCCGGGATCGTTGCGCCCGACGATCAGGCTGGTGACGATGCCGCCCACCATGGCCATCAGCGAGTTGAGCGCCACCAGGCCGGAAATTTCGGCGATGGTCTGGGCGCTCATGACGTTGAAGCCGAACCAGCCCACCGACAGAATCCAGGCCCCCAGGGCCAGGAAGGGAATGTTGGACGGGGGAAAGGCGACCAGACGGCCGTTCTTGCGATAGCGGCCCAGGCGGGCGCCCAGCATCAGCACCGCGGCCAGCCCGATCCAGCCGCCGACGGCATGGACCACCACCGAGCCGGCGAAATCGTGGAACGCCACGCCGAACCAGCCCTTCATCATGTCCTGGAACCCGAAGCGGGTGCCCCAGACCATGCCTTCGAAGGTGGGATAGACCACGCCCACCAGGATGGCGGTGGCCATCAGCTGGGTGTTGAACTTGGCGCGTTCGGCGATGCCGCCCGAGACGATGGCCGGAATGGCGGCGGCGAAGGTGGCCAGGAAGAAGAACTTGACCAGATCGTAGCCCGAGGCCGCGAAGGCGGTGCCGTTCTTGCCCACCAGCACATCGGCGCCCACCAGGAAGCTGGTGCCATAGGCCACGGAATAGCCGACGAAGAAATAGGCGATGGTCGAAACGGCAAAGTCGGAAATGATCTTCACCAGGGCGTTGACCTGATTCTTTTTTCTAACCGTTCCAACTTCAAGGAAAGCAAAGCCGGCATGCATGGCCAGCACCATGATCGCTCCCAAGAGGATGAACAATACATCCGTGCCTGTTTTCGTCGTCTCCATTGGAATCCTCTGTCAATAAAGCTGCCGCCGCCGCGGAGTGACGGCGCGGCTTCAAGATGTGTGCCAAATGCCGGTCTTTGAGAAAGTCATTTAAATCAATGTGTTGATATATGGCTTGAATATAGGCATTGATGGATTGTGCAATATATAGGCGTAGGTGATGGGCAGATGCCGTAATCTTATGCAATTGAGACGGCGATGGTGGCGTGCGGGGAATTGGCCGCCTTAAAAGTAAGCATGAATTATTACTGATGAATATTTGTGCATAACGATGCGGGGCGTTATTGCGGGCGCATAACACCGAAAGCCGGCCCCAGGGGGACCGGCTTTCGGTGGCGTCGTCATCCTTCGAGAAGGAAATGGCGCGAGTGACGGGGCTCGAACCCGCGACCTCCGGCGTGACAGGCCGGCGCTCTGACCAACTGAGCTACACCCGCGCGAGGGCCGGTGATATAGCAGTCGTAATCGGACCATGCAAGCATGATTCTGTGGTTAGATGAATGAACCTCTCACTGGACCGGATGGGCAAAGGAGAAAGCGTGGCCGATATCGTTAATCTCAATCGATTCCGCAAGGCGCGCGCCAAGGCCGATGCCGAGGTGGAGGCTGCCAACAACCGCGTGCGCTTTGGCCGCTCGCGTGCGGAAAAGGAGGCCGACCGCCGTGAGGAGGAGCGCAAGGAAAAGGAGCTTGACGGCAAAAAACGAGAAGAATGAGCGATTGAGGCGTTTCAAAATGGGCGCCTGTCCAATGATGTTTTAAATATCCGTCTTCAAGGCTATAATCACCCGGAAACAAACTTGGCGAACTCTCTTTAAACGGGAAGTCATCGCCATAATCAGTGCACGCGATAACGTGCCGGCCCTGGGAGGCGGAATGGGACATCCTCCAGACTCTGCCGTCGAGCAGATTCCCGCGGAGCTTCGCCGGGCGTTGCTGCTCGATCTTCCCGACGCTCTGTACAGTATCGACGCCAAGGGCCGCATCAGCTGGGTATCGCCCAATGCCGCCGCCATCTGGGGATGGAGTCGCGACGAGTTGACCGGGATGGAAGCGGCCTCCATCTACGCCCATCCCGAGGAACGGGGCCAGGTTCTGGAGAGGATCGTCGCCGGCCGGGGGCAGGCGGTTCGGGTCGAGCAGGAGATGCGGCGCAAGGACGGCAAGACCTTCTGGGCCGCCATCTATGCCTGCGCCCTGTTCGCCGAGGACGGTTCGTTGCGGGGGCTGAACGGCATCATCCGCGATGTCTCCGAGCATTGGCGGACCCGCAAGACCCTGGAGGACAGCGAGGATCGCTTCCGCCGTCTTTCCGACGTGGCCACCGAGGCCATCTGCATCCATTTCGAGGGTAAGATCATCGACATGAACAAGGCGTTCGAGACCTTGTTCGCCTATGGCCGCGAGGAATTGCTGACCATGTGGGCCTGGGATGTCATCGACCCCCGCGACATCCCTCTGGCCAAGAGCATGGTCGCCCAGCAATACGAGGCACCTTACGAGGTGCGCGGAATCCGCAAGGATGGCGCGGTCTTTCCCATGGAGATCTATTCCAAGCACAGCCGGATGGGGGAAAAGTCGGTTCGCGTCACCTCGATCCGCGACCTCACTCAAAGCAAGAAGGCCGCCGACAGCGTCCGTCTGCTGTCCCAGGCGGTGGAGCAGAGCCCGGTGGCGGTGGCGGTGCTGGGCGCCGATGGGATTGTGGAATATGTGAACTCGGCCCATGCCCGGATGACCGGCCATGCCTCGGCCGATACCGTCGGCCGGACGCTGGCGGAGCTCTACCCCGGCCAGGCCCGGGAGGCCCTGGACGATTTATGGCAGAAGCTGGCGGCCGGCACGGAATGGCGGGGCGAGATCAGCGTCCGGCGCCAGGGCGGCGCCATTCACTGGCAGCAGATCCATGCTTCCAAGGTGGCGACCCCAGGGGATGATTCGACCCACTATCTGATCCAGATCGAAGACATCACCATCCGCAAGGAGCAGGAGCGCAAGCTCAAGCATCAGGCCCTGTTCGACGGTCTGACCGATCTGCCCAATCGGGTTCAGGCCCTGGACCGGCTGTCCGCCGAGATCGACGCCGCTCGCCTGCGCGAGAGCAAGGTGGCGTTGCTGTTCGTCGATCTGGACGAATTCAAGGCCATCAACGATTCCCTTGGTCATGAATATGGGGACGAATTGTTGGTCCTGGCCTCGGAGCGGCTGCGCAAGGCCGCCGGTTCGGGCGGCGTGGTAGCGCGGTTCGGCGGCGATGAATTCCTGGTGAACTGCGCCGTGCCGTCGGCACCGACCAGTTCCACCTGGCCTACCAGCCCCTGGTGGAGGTCAAGACCGGAATCGTGGCCGGAATCGAGGTTCTGCTGCGTTGGACCAATCCGGAATTGGGCAATGTGCCTCCCGACCGCTTCATCCCTCAGGCCGAGACTTGCGGCGTCATCGTCGCCATCGGCCGCATGGTGATGATCGACGCCTGCCGGGCGGCCAAGGGCTGGGTCGAGTCGGGCCATCCCCATCTGCGCCTGTGCATCAATGTCTCGCCCCGGCAATTCCAGGATCCGGGGTTCCTCGACGACGTTCGCGCCGCCCTGGCCCTATCGGGCCTGCCGCCGGCCAATCTGGAACTGGAAATCACCGAAGGTCTGCTGCTGACCGAGCGCGGCGACATCGACGATCTGCTGCGGACCCTCACCGACATGGGAATCTTGCTGTCCATCGACGATTTCGGCACCGGCTATTCGTCGCTCAGCTATCTGGAGCGTTTCCCCTTCGACACCCTGAAGATCGACCGATCCTTTATGATCGGGATGCTGGAGCGCCAGGAACGCAAGGTTCTGGTGGAGACCATCGTCGCCATGGCGTCCGGGCTGGGTCTGAAGGTCATCGCCGAAGGAGTGGAAACCAGCGAACAGCTGGCCCATCTGGCCGCCATCGGCTGCGACATCGCCCAGGGCTATCTGTTCAGTCGCCCGGTCCCCGCGGCCCAGGTGGCGCCCCTGCTGGGCCGGGTGTTCCGCTAGTTCGGGCCGGGTGGTATCAGCCGTCCTGCCAGGGGACGGGACAGGCCCGCCAGCGCTTCCAGGCCTTGTCCACCTCCGACAGCAGGGACGAGCGCCGGGCCTGATGCCAGCCGGCCACCAATCCCGCCGCCCGCGACGAGCCGGGCTCGCTGGTCTTGCCGCTGAGTTTGGGACCGGCGACGGCGATGTCGTTGAGCTGTCCCAGCACATCTTGCAATTCGGACAATTCCGCCAGGAACACCTTCATGTGCTTGCGCGGCACCAGGGCGGCGAAGAACTCGCCGCTATAGCGCACCTGCTTGCATTGGATGCGCACCGCGTGCTGGTTTTCCGGCGACAGCTTGGACGGGTTGTCGCCGCCCAGGCGCAGCAGCTTGCGCACCCCCTTGATCAGGCGGCGGCCGGCAAAGCTGGAGACCGGCTCGGCCAGCTTGCGACGCGGTGGCGCCAGGCTGGTGCCGAGCCAGTCGCCGGTCTCCACCCACTGGCCCAGTCGCAGGACCAGGGCGCAATAGCGACGCGACCGCACGGCGTTGATGGCGGCGTTCAGGCGGAGGTCGCGGTCCTTGCTCCAGAAGGCGTGCAGGGCTTTGAGGCCCTTGTTGTCGGGATGCTGGGCCAGGACCGGGTCGATGATCTCGTTGAGGAACACGTCGGCGTCGCGGGCCGGCCCCAGATGCTCCAGCAGCCAGCGCATGTCGCCCTTGATCTCGTCGCTCTGGGGCGAGGCCAGGATGCCCCTGAAGACCTTGGAGGCCGAGCGCAGGCGGCGCAGGGCGACCCGCATCTGGTGAATGGCCTCGCCGTCGCCGGTGGCCAGCAGGCAGCGCTCGTTGAGCAGAAGGTGGTCGAGGCAGGATCGCGCGATGGTCTGGAAGGCCTCGGTCACGCTCATTTCGGTGGTCAGAAGCGGAGCGCGGGCCTTGATCGGCGCCGCCGCATGGCCCGAGGCCAGCCGGAAGCCCCGATCCGACTTGCTGAGCGACATGGGCCGCGCCGCGACTTCCTCCTGGACCTGCCGGGCCAGCACGAACAGATGGGCCGGCGCGCCCCGCACCAATTCCAGCTCGATCTCGCAGATGGGTTCCGACAGCTCGCCGGCCACGACCTCGCCGATGTCCAGGGCGGCCTCGACCTCCCAATCGTCGCCGCCCAGGCGGTAGATGGTGCGTTTGATCTCGGTGGCGAAGGCCGGCACCAAACGTTCGGCCACGTCGTCCTCGCACAGGGCGGCCAGCCCGGTGACGCGCAATTGCTCCGGGTCGAGGCGGGGCGAGGTCAGGGGCACTTCCCATTCGTCGCGGTCGAACAGGCCGGAAATGGCCGTTCCCGCCGTCTTGACAGTTTGGACATGGCCGTCGCCGGTCTTTCTGACCCGCACGGAAATACCCTGGGCGGCCAAGGTGAAGTCAGGGGTGTCGAAGTAAAGGGAGGACAGGTGTTTCAGCGCCGGTTCACCCCGGCGGTTCTCTACGAGACACGGGCGGCCCGCAAGACGAGTCATGTCGTCGGGCGTCAGGGCCAGTTTCAGCTCGATCTCGCGGCCGTCCATGATCTCTCCGGCCAAGAATGTTCGGCCATGATGTCTCTGGGTCAACATCCTCATGATAACAGCCCGGAGTAAAGTCGCCAATCCACCGTGTTCTTAGCAAAGTGTGAACCTTCCCTGACGCAATATGCCGGCAAGGTTGAAATGGTCTTGCCCTGTCCGTCGGCGCGTGAGACTAGGACACGGATGGGCATTCGGGCCGGTTGGGGGACGAGGACGATGAACATGCATGGGGTCCGCCGGGTCGTCCTGGCCTTGTCGATGACCGGCATACTGGCCGGGTGCGGCCCGCTGAACGATCAGCGGGGCTTTTTCGACGCGGTGAAGAAATCGCCGATCTTCGACGACGATTCCAGCGAAAGGGCCATGACGGCGCTGACCAAGGGCGATTACGGCACCGCCGAGCGTCTGGCCATCAACACCATGCGCCGCGACCCCAAGGATCCCTACGCCCTGTACACCGCCGGCATGGTCTATCAGGCCACCGGCCGCTATGACCTGGCCCACCAATATTATGAAGTGATCCTGGCCAACCGGCCGCAGGTCACCCTGACCGTGCCCTCCCAGGGCGGGCCGCAGGTGCGCTCGCTGATCGATGTGGCCCAGGCCAACCTGCTGGTGGTGGACAAGATGCTGGGCCGTACCGTCGCCGGTTCGGCGCTGCGCTCCGGGCGCGGACCCGACGTCACGCCCCAGAGTTTCGAGCCGCAATCGCCACAGGCCGCGTCTCGGGGCGGGGTGGTGTCGGAAATGCTGGGTGATCCCGGTTCGGGGATGCCCGCCATGGCCGGGCGCGGCAATACCCAGGCCGAAGCCAACGTCACCAACCGTTTCCGCATCCTCAAGCGTCTGCTGGACGAGGGTCTGATTACCCCCGACGAGTATTCCAAGCGTCGCGCCACCAATCTTGGGGCGTTGCTGCCTTACTCGGCCAAGATGCCTCCCGCCTTGGGGCTGGAGCGTCCCGGTCCCACGGACGAGCAGGTGGTGGACCGCCTGAAGGCGCTGAGCGTGGCCCTGGAATCCCGTGCCCTGTCTCCCGCCGAGCACGGAGCCGAGCGTCTGGCCATCCTCGACGCCCTGCTGCCGGCCGAGCCGCGCAAGATCGATCTGCCGGTCCTGCCGCCCAAGGATGTGATGGAAGCCGCCTCGGCCGTGGGTCGGGTCGAGCGCCTGCGCGCCTCCAGCCTGGTGTCCTCCGAGGAGGCCAAGCGCGAGCGCGACGCCGTGGAAAAGGTTCTCGACAGCCAATTGGCCAAGCAGCCGGTATCGGGCACCGCCACCGGACTGCGCCAGGGCTCGGCCAATGGCAACGGCAAGAACGGCAAGTCCTCGGCCAGTAATGGCGGCAATGTGGGCGCCAGCCTGGGCACCGCCAAGACCGAGGAGGCGGCGCGCGCCACCTGGGAAAAGACCAAGGCCAAGTTCCCCGAGGAACTGGGGGGGCTGGAGGCCAGCTTCCGCTCCGTCGATCAGGGCGAGAAAGGCACCCGCTGGCGTATTCTGGTCGGCCCCATGAAAAGCCGGGCCGATGCGGTCCAACTGTGCAAGGTGCTGAAATTGCATCGCCAGTCCTGCGAGGCGACAAGCTATTAACGCTGGTCTGGCCGTCCGTCCCGCATTTGGCGCGAGGGGGCGTTTGCGCTAGAATGAGGGCGTCATCGTTTCGCAAGGGGGATCGGTCATGACCTTCAAGGACATCCTGGTCCATGTGGACGATCATCCGCGCGCCCCGGTGCGGCTTGATCTGGCCGGGCGGATCGCCGCGCGCTTCCAGGCCCACCTCATCGCGCTCAATGTCCGCGACCACGCCCAGCTTCCCTCCCATGTCACCGCCCAATTCGGCGGCGACATGAATCTGATCCGCGCCCGGGGCGATGCCGAGGCCGCCGGACGGGTCAAATCCATGGTCGACGCCTTCGATGCCGGTCCCGGCACCACCAAGGAATGGCGCGATGTCAGCGGTGTCCTGGCCGATACCGTGGCCCTGCACGCCCGCTATGCCGATCTGGTGGTGATCGGGCAGGCCGAGGCCGAGGACGAATCTCCCCGTCTGGCCGACGAACTGGTGATGGCGGTGGGCCGGCCGGTGCTGGTGGTTCCCTATGCCGGGCGCTTCCCCACCCTGGGGCAGCGCGTGCTGGTCGCCTGGAACGCCAGCCGCGAGGCGACACGGGCCATCCACGATGCCTTGCCGTTGCTGAGAGAGGCGCAGCAGGTCCGGGTCATCGCCATCAATCCCGGCCACGGCATGGCCGGTCACGGCGACATTCCCGGTGCCGATATCTGCCTGCATCTGTCACGCCACGGGGTCAACGCCATCTGCGAGCATGTCAAGACCGACGATCTCGACGTGGGGGAGATGCTGCAATCACGGGCCGCCGACGAGGATGCCGATCTGGTGGTCATGGGCGCCTATGGCCGCTCGCGCCTTCGCGAAATGGTCCTGGGCGGCGCCACCAGGCGCATGCTCGAATCCATGACCGTGCCGGTGTTGTTCAGTCACTGACCCGCTTCGGATCAAAGCGCTTTTGCATGCCGTCGCCCACAAGGTTGAAGGCCAGCACCGTGAGGAAGATGGCCAGGCCGGGCCAGAAGGCCAGGCTGGGGGAGTTCCACACCACGTCCATGGCCCCGGTCAGCATGTTGCCCCATGACGCCAGGGGCGGGCGGATGCCCAAGCCCAGGAAGGACAGCGCGCTTTCGATCAGGATGATGTTGCCCACCGACAGCGTGGTGGCGACGATGATGGGCGAGGCCACGTTTGGCAGGATATGCCGCAGCATGATGCGTCCGGGGCTGGCGCCCAGGGCCAGGGCGGCGCGGACGAAATCGCGCGAGCGCACCGAAAGGGTTCCGGCACGCACCAGCCGCGCCACCCCGGTCCAGCCGACGCAGCCGATGATGACGGCCAACCGGGCGATGGCGAAGCCCTCGGAGTCCAGGATCTCGGGCGGCACTCCCAGCTTGGCCGGATCGGCGGCGGCCAGCACGATCAGCAAGGGCAGCAGGGGCAGGGCCATCACGCCGTCGGTCAGGCGCATCAGCACCGAATCCGTCCAGCCGCCGTGATAGCCCGCCACCAGTCCGATACAGGTACCGATCAGGCCGGCCAGTATGGCGGTGATGGCGGCGACTCCCAGGGACACGCGCCCGCCCTGTAGCAAGCGGGCGGCGATATCGCGCCCCAATTCGTCGGTGCCCAGGGGGTGGGCGAGGGACAGCGGCTCTAACCGGGCCATCAGGTCCAGGGCCTCCGGGTCGGGCAGGGTCAGGGGCGCCAGCAGCATTGCGGCCAGCAGGAAAACCAGGATCAGCGCGCCCGCCCTCATTTGCGACCGATCCGGGGATCGAGGCGGGTATAGGCGATATCGGCCAGGATGGAGCCCGCCAGGGTCATGGCGGTGGCCAGCAGCAGGCCCGACAGGGCGAGATTGAAGTCGTTGCCCATGACCGCCTCGTAGATCAGCCGCCCCATCCCCGGCCAGGCGAACACCGTCTCGGTGATCAGGGCGCCGGAGAACAATCCGCCGATCTCCAGGGCGACGATGGTGACGATGGGCAGCAGGGCATTGCGCAACTGATGGCTCAGCACCATCCGCGCCGGGCCGCAGCCCTTGGCCCGGGCGGTGCGCATGTAATCGCTGGCCGCCTCGGCCATCATGGCGGCGCGCATGTGCCGCGCCAATTGTCCGATGCCGGCCAGGGCCAGGGCCGAGACCGGCAGGATCAGGTGGCGCAGGCGATCGCCGCCGCCCACCTCCTCCATGCCCCCCGCCGGCAGCCAGCCCAGCAATACGGCGAACACCACGATCAGCATCAGGCCCAGCCAGAAGACCGGCACCGAGACCGAGGCGAAGGATAGAAGGTTGACCAGTCGGTCCAATATCCCGTCCGGCCGCAACGAGGCCATGATGCCCAGCGGCAGCGCCAGGATCAGGGCCAGGCCCAGGCTGGACAGCATCAAAGTCGCGCTGTTGACCAGGGCCGGCGCCATGGATTCCCATACCGGACGGCCATAGAGGCGGGAATAGCCCAACTCGCCCTGACACATCTGAGCAAGCCAGCGCAGCCAGCGTTCGGTCCAGGGTCTGTCCAGGCCGTACAGGGCCTTGAGGCGGACAGCATCCTCACCGGTCAGTCTAGGATCGCCGGCGATCATCAGGTCGATGGGATCGCCGGGCATCAGCCCCATCAGCCCATAGATCACGAACGACATCACCAGCAGCACCAGGAGCGATTGGAACAGACGCAGGGCGACGGCGCGGCTCATTGCCACCGCCAATTCTCGACCCAATAGGGGGAGGGATCCTGATGGCCGGTGGGCTCGATTCCCGTCAGCCCCTTGGGCAGGATGAAGCAATCGGCCTTGAAGAACAGGGGCAGGGCGGGCAGATCGGCGGCATACAAGGCCTGGATGTCACGCCAGACGGCCTTGCGCTTGTCGCGGTCCAGTTCGGTCTCCACCCGGTCGAGCAGGCGGTCCATCTCGGCGCTGGCATAGCCGGTATAGTTCTGGCCCGACCAATTGTTGGCGGCATTGGGCACCATCTGGGAATGCAGCGTCGAGCGCGGCACGTTCTCCGGCGCCGAATACCAGGCGAACAGGGCCATATGGGCGAATTTGCGCTTGGTGACGGTTTCGCCGAACAGCACGCGGGGCGGCTCGGTCTTGAGGCGCAGCTCGACGCCCAGCTTTTTCCATTGCGATTGCATCACCTGGGCCACCAGTTCGCGCGACCGGTTGCCGGCGGTGGTGACCAGCTCCAGGGCCAGACGCTCGCCCCTGGCATTGACCCTGACCCCGCCGGGGCCGGGAGACCATCCGGCCTCATCCAGCAGCTTGGCGGCGCGGACGGGGTCGAAACCGGCCTTGGGCAGATCGGCGGCATAGACCCAATCCAGGGGCGGCACCATGGATTCCGCGACCGGCTGGCGGCCGTCGAACAGCTGGCGGTTGATGCCCTCGCGGTCGAGGCCCAGCAGCAAGGCACGGCGCACCCGGATATCGGCCAGCAGGGGAGAGCCCAGATTGAGGTCCAGGTGCTCGAAGGTCAGGCTGGGACGGGTGATCACCGAGAAACGGCTGCCGGTGCGCTTTTCCAGGGCCAGGCTCTGCTCCAGGGGCAGGCCCAACTCGCCGGCGATCATGTCGATGCCGCCCGACAGCAGATTGGCCTCCAACGAGGCGGTGTTCTCGACGGCCTTGATGATGATGCGTTTGAAGGCCGGCTTGGACCCGGCCCAATGGGCGTTGGGCTCAAGGATCACATGGCTGCCCTGGACCACCTGGGCGATGCGGTAGGGGCCGTTGTAAAGGCCGGGATTGGTGGAATCCTGGTCGTAGGCGGTGCGGTTGCGATACTCGGCCGGGGCCTTGTCGAACCGCGCCCGTTCGACATGGGCGGGCAGCAGCCGCAGATCGTTGATGGCGTTGTAGTCGAAGGTCAGCTTGTCGATGTGCAGGGTGAAGGTGCGGGAATCCTTGACCTCCACCTTGGTGATGCGGCGAAACAGCTCGGCGCTGGCCACGCCCGATTGGGGATGGCGGCCCACCTCCCAACTGAAGACCACATCGTCGGTGCTGACCTTCCTGCCGTCGCCCCAGGTGGCGTCGGAGCGCAGGGTATAGGTGGCGGCGATCCCCTTTTTGCCGTCCGCCAGGATCTCCACCTTGGCCAGCCCGTTCTCCATGCTCGGCAGGCGCTCGCACAGCAGGCAGACCAATTGCCACGAGGCATCGTAGGCGGTGATGGGGCGCTGGGCGAAGGCCAGGACATAGGTCTTGGCCAGCATGGATTCGATGGCCGGGTTCAGCGTGGCCGGAAACTGGGTGATGCCGATCACCAGCTCGTCCCTGGCCCAGGCGGGACCGGCCAGCAGGAATGACAGCAACAGGGCGGCGAGACGAGAGCGCATGGGGCTAGAATCAAAGCCCCACCCCCGCCTGTCAAGGCGGGGGTGGGGCGCCGGGGTCGAAATCGTTACTTGGTCTGCTCCAGACTCTGGCGCAGGGGGCAATTGGCGGGAAGCTTGGCCGGATCGATCTTGCCGTCGGGGCCGATGGCGGCGGCCATATAGCCGCGACCCTGACCCGGACCAAAGCCCTGACCCGGACCCCAGGCGCCGCCCATCATGGGGCCGGAACCGGGGACGAAGCTGCCGTCCTTGATCGCCTTGACCATCTGCTCGTGACGCCAGCCGGGGCCCCAGCCCTGTTGCGGAGGGGCAGGGTCGGCGGCTTCGGCGGTGCAGGCGGCGACGAAACCGAGAGCGGCGATGGCGGCGATGGTTTTGAAAACGGTCTTCATGGCGACCTCCTGTGATCTCCTATCCATGAGTATAGTTAACTATACAAAGGTAACAGGCGTATCTCGGCCGAACCGTTGGGGGTAACAGAGTGTAACCCTTGCCTGCGCGCCCGCTTCGGGCATGATAGGAGCGACCATTTCAGGGGGCTGGCATGAGCGACGAGGGCAAGCAGGCGGAGACTCCTTCCGGGGCGGAGACGCATTGGAAGTTCTTCCGGGCCGGAGGCTTCGATCAGGTGCGGCTGGATACTGGCCATGCGCTGATGAGCCTGGGCAAGCTGGATCAGAAGCTGTGGGCGGCGCTGTCCTGCCCGACGCGGGGCATCGAGCTGGATGCCCGCACCCTGGACATGATCGACGCCGACAAGGATGGGCGCATTCGCGCCGGCGAGGTCATCGCGGTGGTGAATTGGGCCGGCTCGCTCCTCAAGCATCCCGATCTGCTGCTCAGGCGCGAGGATGCCCTGCCCCTGGACGCCATCGACGAGTCCAAGGAGCAGGGCCGCGCCGTGCTGGCCGCCGCCAAACGCATCCTGGCCAAGAGCGGCAAGGCCGGGGCCGACACCATCACCCTGGCCGATGTGGCCGGGGTCCAGGAGGTCTTTGCCGCCAACGACTTCAACGGTGACGGCATCGTTCCGGCCGAGATCGTCGATGATCCGGCGCTGCGCTCGGTGATCGAGGATATCCTGGCCCGTCTGGGTGGCGAGACCGACCGGGGCGGGTTGCCCGGTATCTCGGCGGCCAAGGTCGCCGAGTTCTTCGACGCCGCCGAGATCTACGCCGCCTGGGCCCGCCGGGCCGAGGACGATCCCGCCCTGCATCCCCTGGGCGATAGCAGCGACGCCGCCGCCGAGGCGCTGGCGGCGGTGGCGGCCAAGCTGGATGATTGGTTCACCCGCTGCGCCCTGGCCGCCTTCGACGCCCGCGCCGCCGGGCCGCTCAACCGCTCGGAAGCCGACTGGATCGCCCTGGCCGACCATCTGCTGTCGCCCGAGGCCGAAGGGCTGGCGACTTTCCCCCTGGCCTCGGTGGCGGCGGCGGCCAGCCTGCCCCTGGGGCTGGGCATCAACCCCGCCTGGGCTGCCGCCATGGCCCGTTTCAAGGCGCTGGTGGTGGTGCCGCTGCTGGGCGACAAGGACAGTCTCGGCACCGAGGATTGGGCCGTGATCAAGGCCCGCTTCGCCGCCCGTGTTGCCTGGGCAGCCGAACGGCCCATGGGGCCGGTGGGGGATTTGGGGGCGGGACGGATCAAGGCCATCCTGGAGATGGGGGCCAAGGACGCCCTCTTGGAGCTGATCGCCAGGGATCTGGCCCTGGAAGCCGAAGCCAAGGCCATCGATTCCGTGGACAAGCTGCTGCGCTGCTGCCGCGATCTGGCGGTGCTGCTGAACAATTTCGTGGCGTTTCGGGATTTCTACACCAGAAAGCACAAGGCGGTGTTCCAGGCCGGAACCCTGTTCATCGACGGCCGTTCCTGCGATCTGTGCGTGAAGGTCGAGGATCCCACCAAGCACTCCGCCATCGCCACCCTCAGCCGCATCTATCTGGTCTATTGCGAATGCCAGCGCCGGGGGGGCGACGAGAGTGAAAAGATGTTCATCGCCGCCGCCGTCACCGCCGGCGATTCCGACCAGCTGATCGTGGGGCGCAACGGCGTGTTCTATGACCGCAAGGGCGTTGATTGGGACGCCACCATCGTCCATATCGTCGACCATCCCATCAGCATTCGCCAATCCTTCTGGGCACCCTACAAGAAGGTGGGCAAGATGATCGCCCAGCAGGTGGAGAAGGTTGCCGCCGCCCGGGCCAAGGCCGCCGACGAGCAGGTCACGGTCATCGCGGTTCCGGCGGCGGCCAAGCCGGCGCCGGCGCCGGCCGCTCCCGCCAAACCTGCCGCCCCGCCGGCCACGCCGGCCGCTCCCGCCGCCGCCGCCGCACCGGCCGCCCCCTTCGACGCCGGGCGCTTCGCCGGTATCTTCGCGGCCCTGGGCTTGGCCGTCGGCGCCATCGGCACCGCCGTGGCCTCGGTGGTGACCGGCTTCCTATCGCTGCCGTGGTGGCAGATTCCCCTGGCCCTGATCGGCGCCCTTCTGGTGGTTTCGGGGCCCAGCATGATCATCGCGTCGTTCAAGCTGCATCAGCGCCATCTGGGGCCGATCCTCGACGCCAACGGCTGGGCGGTGAACACCCATGCCCGCATCAACATCCCGTTCGGAACGGCCCTGACCCAACTGGCCAGGCTGCCCGAGGGCGCCCAGCGCTCGCTCAAGGATCCCTACGCCCAGAAGGAGCCGCCGTGGCGGTCCTTCGTGGCCGGAGCGGTGCTGGTGGGCTTGCTGGGTCTGGCCTGGAAACTGGGCTGGCTGGCCAAGCTGGTGGCCCTGGCGCATAGGTGATGGATTTGCGGTGCCCGGGCGCCGGGCGCCGCCGGTGGCGGCTTATTCCGCCACGCCGTCCTTGAGGCGTTCGATCCGGGCACCGCAGGCGGCCAGCTTTTCCTCGACCCGCTCGTAGCCGCGATCCAGGTGATAGACGCGGTTGATGATGGTTTCCCCCTCGGCGGCCAGGGCGGCCAGGATCAGCGAGGACGAGGCCCGCAGATCGGTGGCCATCACCTGGGCGCCCGACAGCCGCGCCGCGCCGCGCACGATGGCCGAGGAGCCGTGGACGTTGATGCGCGCCCCCATGCGGGTCATCTCGGGAACATGCATGAAGCGGTTCTCGAAGATGGTCTCGGTGATCATCGAAGCGCCCTTGGCCGTGGACATCAGGGCCATCAGCTGGGCCTGCATGTCGGTGGGGAAGCCGGGATAGGGCTCGGTCATGATGTCGACGCCGTTGATCTCGCCGGCCTCGGCCGAGACCCGCATACCACGCGGGGTCTCCTCCACATGGACGCCGCATTCCGTCAGCACCTTGTTGACCGATTCCATCAGGTCGAAGCGGGCGCCCACCAGCTCGATATTGCCTCGGGTGATGGCGGCGGCCACGGCATAGGTGCCGGTCTCGATACGGTCGGGGACCACGGAATACTCGGCGCCGTGCAGGCGTTCGACGCCCTGGATGCGGATGGTGCCGCTGCCGATGCCGTCGATCCTGGCGCCCATGGCCACCAGGCATTCGGCCAGGTCCGAGACCTCGGGCTCGCGCGCCGCGTTGGCGATGACGGTCTCGCCCTCGGCCAGGGCGGCGGCCATCAGGATGTTCTCGGTGCCGCCCACGGTGACCTGCGGGAAGATGATGTGGGCGCCCTTGAGGCGACCCTTGACCGAGGCGACGATATAGCCGCCGTCCAGCTCGATCCTGGCGCCCATCTGCTCCAGGGCCTTGAGGTGCAGGTCCACCGGCCTGGTGCCGATGGCGCAGCCGCCGGGCAGCGACACGCGGGCCTCGCCGCAGCGGGCCAGCAGCGGCCCCAGCACCAGTACCGAAGCGCGCATCTTGCGCACCAGATCATAGGGTGCCGTGGTGTTGCCGATGGTGGCGGCGGTGAGGTCGAGGACACGCCCCGTATGCCCGCCATTGGTGGCGCTGCCGTTAAGGGCCATCTGCACCCCGTGCTGGGCCAGCAGATTGGCCATGGTGGTGATATCCAGCAGATGGGGCAGGTTGGACAGCGACAGGGTGTCCGCGGTCAGCAGGCAGGCCGGCATCAGCGCCAGCGCCGCGTTCTTGGCGCCGCCGATGGTGATGGTGCCCCTGAGCGGCGTTCCGCCGACGATGCGGATCCTGTCCATGCTGCTGTCCTTGAAATGAAGGGAATGAGAGGCCCCCTTTAACGCCGGCTCTTGCCAAGGTCAAGGACGGCGACTAATAAACTCGCTGCATGATCCTGACCCCCATCGACCACACCATCCTCACCGGCCTTCGGGCCGAGTTCGATCTGGCCTTGAGCGGCGATCCGCTGGCGCGGGCGGTGTTCCGCCGGGTCACTGCCCTGGTGCCCGACGGCGATCTGCTGACGCTGTCCACCGATCCCGGACATCACGCTGCGGCGGTGGAATTGTGCCGGCGCTTCGGCTTCAAGATCCTGGAGATGTCGCCGCAGGAGCATTTCACCTGGGACGGCGAGGCCGTGGCCGTTCACCTGGAACCCAGCGTGCTGATCCACGAGGTCGCCCATTACCAGCTGTCGTCGCCCGGACGGCGTGGCGTTCTGGATTTCGGTCTGGGAGCCGGCCCCGAATCCGGCCGTAAAGCCGAGGCCGACGCCGTCCAGTCGCTGTTCCTGCCCGAACGCGACGTGGAGGAGGGGCTGTGCTCGCTGCTGGGCATCCTTTGGGAGGCCGAGCTGGGCCAGCCGGCTGTGCTGGCCTTTCTGGAACAGAACTGGCTGGAGGGCGGCACCAGCCTCCACAACATCACCCATTTCCGCAAGGTGGTGCGCTGGCTGCACCAGATGGGCCTGATCGACGGCACCGGCGCGCCCACCATGGGCCTGCGTGAAGAGGGCGACGATACCTTCTTCGAGCGATGGTACGCCGATTGCTGATTTCCGCTTTCCGACGAATCAGTCTCTAGGTCCGCAGGCATCCTTCGGATATATTCCCACCCTGTTATTATGGTTAATGGGGAGTGGGCGCGTGACCGGGCGGAAAAAGGGACCGCAGATTCGTCTGCGGGTGGGCATCTCGGTAATCTTTCTGTGCGTCATGCTGCCGCTGACGGGGGCCATGACCGTGGTTCTCTACCGCCAGAATTCTCATCTCGCCAATGATCTCGCGCAATCGGCCATGGACGGCACCACCAGGGACGTGGTGTCGGGTGTGCGCAATCTGCTGGGCCCCATGGCGCGCGTGGTCAATCTGTCGGCGGCCTTCGGCAAGGCCGAGGGCGAGAACCTGCGCCGGGTGGAGTCACTGCGTCCTCTGATCGAGACCCTGGAGGCCTTTCCCGACATCTACGCCCTGTTCTTCGCCTTTGCCAAGGACGGAGCCTTCTACGAGGTCATCCGTCTGCCGCCGCCGGGTGGTCCGGGGCTCATCGGGCGCCGCCCCCCGCCCGAGGCGCGCTTCGCCCTGCGCATCATCGATACGGTGGAGGGAGAGGCGGTGGACAGCTGGGTCTATATCGCCAAATGGGGCGACGTGGTCGGCGTCGAGCGCGCCGCCAAGGTGACCTATGATCCGAGGAAGCGGTCGTGGTACGAGGCCGCCGCCAAGACCAGGAACGTGGCGACTTCGGGCATTCATATCTTTTCCAGTATCGGGCGTCCCGGCCTCACTCTGTCACAGCGACTGGCCACCGACGACGGCGAAATGATCGGCGTATTCGCCGCCGACCTGCTGACCGAGACGCTGTCGCGCTTTCTGGCCGAGCGCAAGGTCGGGCGTGACGGGCGGATCTTCATCCTGGACGAGGACGGGAGGCTGCTGGGCAGCCCCGACCCCAACGGCGCCCTGATTCAACGCAACGGCACCCTGGAGATCGCCAAGGCCAACGAAATCTCCGATCAGGTGATTGGAGATGCCGTGCGCCTGCGCGATACCGGCATGGGCAACCATTTCCAGGCTCCCCTGGGCAAGGATGCCGAGAATTATCTGGTCTCTTTCACTCATTTTCCCGAGGATTTCGGCAAGGATTGGACCATCGGCGTGGTTGCCGCCGAAAGCGAGTTCGTCGCGCCCCTGCGTCAGGCCAGCCTTCGCATTCTGCTGATCGGCTCGGTCTTCCTGGTCCTGGCCAGCATCGCGGTGGCCTGGGCGTCGCGCCTGCTGACCCGGCCCATCCAGCAGCTGACCGAGGAAACCGATAAGATCAAGGCCTTGGATCTGGCCGGCGACATCACCATCCAGTCCAGCGTCGTCGAGGTCCATACCCTGGCGGCAGCCGTAGCCACCATGAAAGCGGCCTTGCGAAGCTTCATCACCTACGTCCCCAAGGATCTGGTCCGCCATATCATCGCCACCGGCGGCGGGATCGGGGTCGATGGCGAGCGGCGTCAGATGTCCATTCTGTTCACCGATATCGAGGGCTTTACCCAGACCTCGGAATTCATGACCCCCGAGGATGTGGCCCTGCGCCTGTCCATCTATTTCGAGGCCATGTCCGAGGCGATCGTTCATCGCCGGGGGACCGTCGACAAGTTCATCGGCGATGCCATCATGGCCTTCTGGAACGCACCGGAGCTCGACGACGACCATGTGGCCAACGCCTGTCATACCGTGCTGGCCTGCCTGGCGGTGTCCGAGCAGCTGAACCGTGATCTGATCGCCAATCGCTTTCCGCCCATGCCGACCCGCTTCGGTCTGCATACGGGTACGGTGGTGGTGGGCAATGTGGGCAGCAGCGACCGCATGCAATACACCGTGCTCGGCTCCTCAGTGAATTTGGCGTCGCGCATCGAGGGCATCAATAAGAAATTCGGCACCAGCGCCCTGGTCACCGGCGCGGTGGAAGAATTGGTCCGTGACCGCTTCGTCTTCCGAACTCTGGGGGCGGTGGTCCCGTCGGGCACCAGCGTGCCGGTGCCGCTGTTCGAGCTGGTGGCCGCGCTGGGCGACGGCCTGCCTGATGGCGCCGATAACGCGGTTCTACGCCGCTGCGACGACTGGAATCGGGCCTTCGCGCTTTACCTTGACCGCCAGTGGCTCGCGGCCGCCGAGGCGCTGCGCCGCTACCTGGGCGATCACGGCGACGATGGGCCGGCCCGCATCTTCCTGGAAAAGGCCGAGGCCTATGGGGCGGCTCCACCGCCGGTCGATTGGGACGGCGCCTTGCGCTTCGAGGGGAAATAGTGATGGTCATTGGCCGTATCGGCGTCGCCGCCCTGCTTTGCTTCATCGTCACCTTCGCCGTCCGGGCCGACGAGCCGCCGCCGGTCAAGCAGATCTTTCTCGCCCACACCCAGCGTCAGGATTCCGGGGCTGTTCCCGCCGCCGCCATGGCCGCCGAGTTCAAGCGCCAGGTGGAAGTCCTCGGCAAGGGCCGGCTCAAGGTCGGGATCTTTCCCGCCGGCCAGCTGGGCGGCAATCGCGACATGGCAAGCCTGGTGGCGAAGAACGTGGTGCAGACCGCCTTCGTGACCGTGGGCGGCGTCGCTCCCTTCTATCCGCCCATCGCGGCGATTCAGGTTCCCTTCGCCCTGGATTCCAATGTTGCCGCCGATGCGGTTTTCGACGGCCCCTTCGGCCGGCGCCTGGGGCAGGATATGGAGCGGCGAACCGGCATGATGGTGCTGGGATACGGTGATGGCGGCGGCTTTTACGCCATCAGCAATTCCCAGCGGGCGATCCGCTCCCCCAAGGATATGGAGGGACTGAAGATCAGGAC
>JACQAD010000197.1 GCA_016195125.1 Magnetospirillum sp. | reverse complement strand
GGCTGCCTGGCGAGACCACCGCCTTGGGCTCGAAACGCTGCTTGACCATTTCGCGGATCATGCGGATGCAATCGTCGCCATGGGGAACCAGCAGCACCAGATCGGCACCGGTGGATTTGGCCTTGCCCACTTCCACCGCCAGATCGCGGGCGGCGCCATCGTAGGAGATGGTTTCCACCAGCGGGAACGGCATGTCCAGGGTCGGGAACAGCTTGTTGACGGCGCCGGCCATGGCGGTGCCGAAAGTGTCGTTGTTGTGCAGGAACACCGCCTTGGTCGGCGTGGTGCCGGTGGCCTTGAACAATTCCTTCATCAGCGACAATCCCTCGCTTACCAGCTTGGGCGCGGTGGGGAAGTTGCGGAACACGGTCTTGAAGCCCTGTTCGGTGATATTGGGCGCGGCGGCGATATTGATGATCAGCGGCACGCCGCGCTGCTCGCACACCTGGGCCACCGCCAGGGTATGGGCGGAATCAAAGGCCCCGATCAGCACCTGGGCGCCATCGGCGATCAGCTTCTCGGCACGGGTGCGGGCGGTATCGATGTTGGTCTCGGTGTCGGCGATCATCAGCTGCACCGGCATCCCCATCTCGGCCAGCAGAGCCGGAGTGACCTCGGCGCCGCGCTTGCAGCTTTGGCCTTCACGGGCCAGGCCGCCCGACAACGGCAGCAGCAGGCCGACCTTCAGCGGCTGGGCGGCGCGGGCCGGGCGCAGCGGAGCGCCCACGCCCAGGATGGCGGCGCCGACGGCGCTCCCCGCGACGAAATGACGGCGATTGACCATCTTCATGGGATGCTTACTCCTGGTGACGTTTGAAACGCAGGAAGACTAGCTCCAAGATGCCGGCGGAGCAATCTGGTCATACCCCCTTATGGTGGAGGCCGATCCGTATTATGCTTCTGGCCACGCCCCATTGCTGAAGGCTTCCCTCCCATGATCCGCTTGGCCAACGTCATCGTCGCACATGCCGATAAGAATGCATCCGAGGGTGTTCTGGCACGGCTGTCGCACAATGGCTACCACGCCATGCACGCCTCCACCCGCGAGCAGGTGATGCAATTGGCGCGGTTCGAACATCCCGACCTGATCCTGGTGGGCGATGTGGGCGAGGATGCGGTGGCTCTGGGAGCAGCCCTCAAGCAGGAGCCGGGACTGGCCGATATCCCCATCGTTCTGCTGGTGGAAACGGTCAGTGCGGCGGTCGCCGAGAAGGCCTATGCCTCCGGTCTGGATGATACGGTATCGTGGAAGTACGACGACGTGGAATTGCTGTCGCGGCTGCGCCCGCTGGTGCGCTTGGCCACCATGCATGCCGAATTACGCCATCGCGCCTTCGCCGCCCAACCGTTCGGACTTGCCGCCCGCGAGCGGGCCGGCGTGCCGGAGGGCGCACGTCCGAACATTCTGGTCGTGGGTCACGACCGTGACGGTGTCGGCGCCGTTCTCGGCTCTGCCGCCGATGTGGTGACCAGCGCCAACCTCTACGACGCCGAGAGCCTGCTGGAGCAGCGCAATTTCGATGCGGCGGTGGTCACCACCGACGGCGATATCGAGGGCTATCTGGCGTTTACGTCCCAGGTGCGCAACAACCCCCGCCTGTTCAATCTCCCCATGGTGGTCCTGGTGGATAAGGGCGTGTCGCCTGCCGACATCTACCGCCGCGGCGCCAGCCGGGTGCTGTCGCGCCCCATGGATTCGGGAATCCTGCGGGCCTCGGTGCTCAGCATGGTCCGGCGTCAACAATTACGCTGGAGCATTCGCGGCGCCCTTTTCGACAGCCTGTCCGACAAGACCCGTGATCCCCTGACCGGCGTCTACAGCCGCGCCTTCCTCGACAAGTATCTGGGCGAACGTCTGGAAATAGCCAAGACTCATGACCGCCATCTGGCCGTGGTGTTCTTTTATATTCCCAATATCGAGGGGGTGCGCAGCCATTTCGGCGACGATGCCGCCGAGCATCTGGCCCAGCAATTGGGGCAATGGATCACCGGCCTGCTCCGGGCCGAGGATCTGACCGCGCTTTACGCCGCCAACCAGTTTTGCGTGGTGTTGCCCGACACCCCCACCGTCGAGGCCGAAGTGGTGATGCATCGCATCGCCGGTGTCCTGGCCTATACTGATTTCGCGGTGCGCGAGGTCTATCAACCCATCAAGGTCTGGGTTCAGGTCGCCTGTACCGACGCCAAGTCCGACGATACCCTGGAAGCGCTATTGGCCCGGGTTCAGGCCAAGCTTGACTGACTGACCGGACATTGAGGCCGGCGAGGTGATCGGGTGAAAATCGAGTACGTCTTCGATACGGTCTGTCCGTGGTGCTATGTGGGCAAGCGCCGTTTCGAGCGCGCCTTGGCCCAACGCCCCGATACGCGCGTGCGCGTCCTGTGGCGGCCGTTCCTGCTTAATCCCGATCTGCCGCCCGACGGCATCGACCGCCGGACCTTTCTCGATCGCAAGTTCGGTGGCGCCGCCCGGGTGCAGCGGGTGCATGCCGCAGTCGCCGCCGCCGGCAAGGCCGAAGGCATCGAGTTCGACTTCGACGCCATCACCCGCATGCCCAATTCGTTGAATTCCCACCGGCTGATCCGTTACGCCGGAAGCATGGGCCGCGAGACGGAGGTGGTCGAGGCTCTCTATCAGGCCTATTTCGCCCAAGGCCTGGACATCGGCGATCTCGACGTGCTGGCTGATATCGGCCAGCGCTTCGGACTGGAGCGCGGCCCCCTGGACGCCTATCTGGCCTCGGATGTGGATGCGGTGGCGGTCCTCAACGACAATGCCCGGGCCCATCGGCTGGGAGTGAATGGCGTGCCCTGCCTGATCCTCGACGGCAGCTACGCCCTGGCCGGCGCCCAGGAACCCGACATCCTGCTGCGCCTCATCGACATCGTCCGCGAGGGCGAGGCGGAAGCGGCGTTCAGCTGAACGAGGCGGAGTGAAATCCAGCCCTAAGGATCACTTTCAGGATATTTACCGCGCTTCTGGGGCTTGTCCTTTTGGCTATCGCCGATCTTACCATTCTGTTTTGCCCACATTGCCCTAGCGAATAGCAAGAGGACCGCAGATAGCCCCCATACTCCTGCCTTCCATCCCTCACGGCCCATCTTCATGAGCGCATCAGCATGACGGGATGAACCGAATTCCGGGGAAAGTCCCAAAGACAGTGCCGTTGCTCCAGCGCCAAATGTTAGGAGCGCGACCAATCCAAGCACAATTATGAATTGTGTATTCCTATTCATCGCGTCACCCTCCCTGCCTCACTTAACGACGGAGTGGATACTCTCGATTTAGTGATACATGCTCGGCGG
The DNA here is from genome assembly GCA_016195125.1 of Magnetospirillum sp. Classification (GTDB taxonomy): domain Bacteria; phylum Pseudomonadota; class Alphaproteobacteria; order Rhodospirillales; family Magnetospirillaceae; genus Phaeospirillum. The sequence goes on along the minus strand of JACQAD010000197.1, from coordinate 2,546 downwards.
GCGACACGCCACAATGGCGTCAAATTAAATTATTGTAATGTGTTCTCCCTGAGTGTGCACTATAATGCATGTAGAAAATGGCGGAAAATCTACGCCGTTTTGCTATCGCACTTAATTTGCAACACCTTGGGCGTGTATGTTTGTAATCTAATTTTCAGCGCCCACTTCGACTTCAGGTTTGAGCTTTCCCATTCCTCACAGCAAAAATCCCCACATCAGCTAAATGATGTGGGGATTTCGTGTATGGGGGTTTCGTGTATTAAGTGCTTCAAAGGCGGATCATATAGGTTGCTCCATCAGGGATGGATTGAACGCCCCTACCCCCGCACCTCGGATGCCAGCATCCGCTCAAGCTCGGCCATGCCGCCGGGCATGTCGACCTTGCCGCCGGCGGCGCGCATGGCCGAACCGAGGGCGTGCAGGGTGCGGAACAGGTTCGGTGCCCGGCTCTGCTCGCCCATCTGGCCGATCCGCAGGATGTTGAGGCCGAAGGCGCCGGAGATTTCCACCTTGTGGACTTGGCTCATGATGTGGCGGATCTGGTCGGCCGACACGCCGTCGGGCACGGTGATGCCCACCACCGAGTTCAGACGCGCCTGCTCGGGGATCAGCAGTTCCAGGCCCATGGCCTCGACTCCGCGCTGCAGGGCGGCGGAGCAATGGGCGTGACGGCGGAAGCGGCCCGGAAGGGTCTCGTCACCGATCAGGCGCAAGGCCTCGTGCAGTGCCAGGATGCCCGACACCGGCGCCGTGTAGTGATAGGCCTTCTTGTTCCAGAACTGGTCGGCCAGACGCGCGTCCAGGCACCAATGGGCCATGGGAGCATTGCGCTTCTCGATGCGGGCCCAGGCGTCCACGGAAAAGGCGATGAGCGAAACGCCGGGAATGGAGGACAGGCCCTTCTGACCACCGGTGATGATGGCATCGACGCCCCACTCATCCATCTCCATGGGCATGGTGGACAAGGTGCAGACGGCATCGACCACGTTCAGGCAGCCGTACTTCTTGCCCAGGCGGCAGATTTCGGCGAGATCGCGGTTCCACACGGTGTTGGAGGTCTCACCCTGGACGATGGTCAGCACCTGGAAGTGACCGGATTTCAGGGCTGCTTCCACCGCCACGGGATCGACCGAGGTCTTCTCGGCCACCTCGAAGCGGGTGACATCGCCACCCACCCGCGTCGCCATCTCCGCCAGTCGCTTGGAGAACAGACCGTTGCAGACGGACAGAACCTTGGTCCCCGGCTCCACCAGATTGGCGATGGCCATCTCCATGGCGGCCGAGGCCGGACCGGCGACGCCCATCACATGGGTCGAATCGGTCTGGAAGACATAGCGGCCCATGATCTTCACCTGTTCCACCACGGCATTCATGGTGTCGCCCAGGTGGTTGATGATGATGGAATTGGCCATGGCCACCTTGGGCGGAATCGGCACGGGTCCGGCCCCCATCATCAGCAGGGGTTCGTCGGGCAGAATGGCGTCCAGGGGGATGACGGTCGGGGGCGTGGGGTATTTCATCTGAGTTCCTAAGGCCGGGCCTCGGCCTATACTCCTTTTTTAAGACAAAGCCAATTCCGCCAATTTGCCGATCACCTTGCGCAACCCTGCAACCCGATCCTTGGGGTTCTCCCAGGCGCGCAGGAAGACGATCTTGTGGTCGGGGCGGATCTTGCAGGTGCCGGCGGCGCGGCTGATGAACTGCACCAGGGCCGCCGGGTTGGCGAAGGTGTTGCCCCTAAGGCTGACCACCGCGCCCTTGGGGCCGGAATCAACCTTCTCGATGCCGGCCAGCTTGCACAGCGCCTTGATGGCGACGACTTCCAACAGGTTCTCCACCTCGGGCGGCAGCTTGCCGAACCGATCGATCAGCTCGGCGGCCAGGGCCTCGATCTCGCCCTGCTCGGCCAAGGCTCCGATGCGGCGATACAAGGCCAGACGCACCGACAGATCGGCCACATAGGTATCGGGAATGAGGACCGGCGTACCGATGGCGATCTGCGGCGACCATTCCTCGACGGCCTCGGCCCCTGCCCCGCCCTTGGCCGCCGCCACCGCTTCCTCCAGCAATTGCTGGTAGAGCTCGATGCCGACCTCGCGGATATGGCCCGATTGTTCCTCGCCCAGCAGGTTGCCGGCCCCACGGATATCGAGGTCATGGCTGGCCAGCTGGAAACCGGCCCCAAGGGAATCCAGGGTCTGCATCACCTGCAGGCGCTTTTCCGCCGCCTTGGACAGCACCTTGTCGTTAGGCAGGGTGAAATAGGCGTAGCCCCTGGTCTTGCTCCGCCCGACCCGGCCGCGCAGCTGATAGAGCTGGCCCAGGCCGAACATATCGGCGCGGTGGATGATCAGGGTGTTGACGCTGGGCATGTCGATGCCGGATTCGATGATATTGGTGGACAGCAGAACGTCGTATTGCTTGTCGCCAAAGGCCACCATCACCTCTTCCAGATCAGCGGGGGCAAGACGGCCATGGGCCACGGCGGTCTTGACCTCGGGCACCAGCTTGGCCAGGCGCTCGGCCACCCGGTCTATATCGGCCAG
>JACQAD010000207.1 GCA_016195125.1 Magnetospirillum sp. | reverse complement strand
CTGCCACCAGATGGTCTTCAAGGCCCCTTAACCCAAGTCCCTGTAATCAATACCGATCATCGGGACATGGTCTTATACCGTTCGGCCAATGAAGCGACTCACATCTGTCATCCCGATGCGGCGTTTCAGAATCAGGACTGACGGAGCAGGCGGAGATCCCTCGCCAAGGCTCGGGATGACAAAACGGTCAAATCATCTGACGAACGGTCTTAGCCGGTGCGCCGCTGCCACCAGCGCAGCAGTCTGGCGACCACGCCCTTGGCCTTGGGCGGACACAGGCTGTAGAGGCGCCGGTTGGTATTGGGCGAGGAATTGTCCGAGCTGGAAAAATATACCTTGGTCTGCCAATGGGAATAGCGCCCGCCGCCGTCGCTGCGGATCTCCACATGCTGGCTGTGGGCTGGTCCCAGCGGGCGTTCGTCCTCGTACAGAGTCCAACGCGACCAATCGGGCGACTCGCAGGTATCGCCCCATGGCGGACTTTGGCCGGGCAGGTTCACCAAGACGCAGTGGCCGCCATCGGCAAGGAAGGGGCGGCGCAGGGTGATCGAGCCCTTGGGCAGGGCGATGGTGGTCCGCGGCGGCTGACCCGTGAAGGATTCGACGCAGACGGCGCATTCGGGCAGCACATTGGCGGTCGATGTCCGGCGCAGCAGGGATTGCCGCAGATCCTGCATGGTCTGGCCGAACCAGGTGGCGCAGAACGCCTCGATGGAATCGGCGCGGCCCAAGGGTGAGGTCTGTGACCGGCAACAGACATGGACCTCGCCGTTCAGGCCGAAATCCAGTTGCTGCCAGGGGGCCTGGCAGAGATGGTCGGCGTGGGCCGCCGGGTCCGCCTTGGGGAGGGGATGGCTGGGGTGGGGGCGTGGTGAGGACTTCTTGTAGACGTCGGGGACCGCATTCATGACGTCGAGCTTCAGCCAGGTCATGCCGATCTGAACATCCGGGGCGTCGGGATGATCCCGCAGCCATTGGCGCAGGCGCGTCTCCTGGGCGGCAAGGTCATGGGCGGTGGGCTCCTCCTCCTCGCCATTCTCGATGGGCTCGTAGAGATGGTAGTGGACGAACTCGATTCCCAGGCCATGCGCCCATTCCAGAATCTCCAGCATGGCCGGCAGAGTCCGGCGCGTCACCGTGGGATAGAGGGCGATGCGCAGCCGCGCCGGATCCCGGCGGCGGAGCAGGGCGGTGACTCCGTCTTCCACGTCGGCCCACTTCCCGGGCTTGCGGACGATCTCGAACAGTGGGCCGATGGCATCGATGGACAGCACGATGAAGCCGGATTGGCGCACCAGCCGGTCGATGATCGCCGGGCGCAGCAGGGTGGCATTGGTCTGCAGCTTGATCAGGCAGTGATGATGGTGGATCAGGTCCAGGATCTCGGGGAAGTCGGGATGAAGCACCGGCTCGCCATAGCTGTTCAGCTCGACTTCCCGCAGGAAGGGAAAGGTTGTGGCGGCAATGGCGCGGATTTCGCCGATGTCGGTGAAGGACCGTGGCAGCTTCATTTGGTCGAGATGGTGCTGGGAGCCGCAAATACCGCAGCGGAGGTTGCATTTGTTGGTCAGGCCCAAGGAGGCATAGGCTGGCAATTCCTGCCCATCCGGCAATCGGCGGAATTGCCCCCAGGCCGGCCATTGCAGCACAGGAAGGGTCCAGCCTTCGAGGGTGTTGACCGCCAGGCTGTAGCGGCGGCCATTGCGGTTGGGGTCGCTGTCGTCGCGGGTCCGAAAGAACAGGCGACCGTCCTTGCCGTGATACCAGCCGGGCCGACGCTCCAACTCCCCGGTATCGTGTCGCACTAGGGCCAGCGGAGATCCGTCTTCCAGCAGAACCAGCGGAGAATCTTCCACGGTCCAGGGCATGCGGTGAATCTGGCGCAGGGCCGCCGGGGTGATGGTCCAGATCCATCCGTGTTGGGTAAAGACTCCGTCCAGCTCACCGAGAAGCAGGTAAGTCTGGCCTGGAATCGCCGATGCGTGGCTGGGCAAGGAGGCCGTGACGGTCTGGCCCAGGGCGGGCAGGTCGCCGTCGTTCCGGCTTCTGAACCAGAGCCGGCTACCCTCATGGCGATACTCCGGGACCGGCTGGCCGTCGTCCAGGACCAGCAGGGGTGAACCCGGTCCCGCCAGCCAGGCGAATTCAGGCAGCTCGGCGGCCCAGCCACTGCCGTCGCGGCGCAGACGCTCACGTAGGTCGACCTCATACCAGGGCGGTGTCATCGACATGGGTGTCGGCCTCCTCGACGGTATAGACCCGGCCATTGTCGCGTGGATCACTGTTGTCGGAGGTGGAAAAATACAGGCTCGCCCCCCAATGGGAATAGCGTCCGCCGCCCAGCGACCGAATATCCGTATGAAGCGTATGAGCGGGGGAAAGGAGGCGGCCATCCTCGCGCAATCGCAAGGCCGAGGTGCCGCAATCATCGGATGTCAGTTGGGCGGGGATGGGGGCCAGGTAGCAATGGCCCAACTCCGCCGAGATATCGGTGACGACGGCGCTGTAGCGTCGCCGCCGCACCCAGCGGCGGAGGTGATGGACCGGGCGGGCCAGCCGCAGCCACAGGCGCATGAAAGCCAGGATGGTGGCGGGACGAAAGCCTCGGACACGCGGGCTCGGCAAGGTGAACGGGGCGGTGGCGCGGGCAAGATCGACCGTGCGCTCGACCAGTGTATCGGCGCAGAAGCGGCGACGCGCCTCGGCCCGTGACGATTGGCCGAGCCGCTGCCGGAGGGGCGTGTCCGCCAGCAGGCCCCGGCAGGAGCGATACAAGCCCTCCTCGTCATCGATGGCGTGGAAGTAGGGTCGCTGCGGTTCGGTGAGGATTTCGCCGGTGCCGCCGCTGAGAGTGCCGACCACCGGGCAGCCCAGCCATTGCGCTTCCATCACGGCGTTGGGGACGCCCTCGGCGGCCGAGACGTGGAGCATCAGGTCAGCCGCCTGGAACAGGGCGGGCATGTCGCTCCGCCGTCCGAGAAGATGGATGAAGCGATCGCGGCCGCTTTGGCGAAGTTCGGCCTGCATTTCCTCGAAATCGATGCCGATGCCGGCGATGGCCGCCTGCAGGCCGGGAAACTCGTCCCGCAGGCGAGTGACCAGATCGAAGAACACGAGCGGCCGCTTTTACGGCGACAGCCGGAACACTCCCAGCACCAGGGGAGATCCGTGGGCAAGGCCGAGTTCCGCCCGAAGGGACGCGACCTGCTCCGGTGCCGCCTCGGGCAGCGCCGTTTCGGCCAGCCCGTTATGGATCACCGGCACGCTGGCGTGGGGAAGACCCAGCCAATGCTCATAGGACCGGGCGCCGGCATGGGAGTTGGTCATCAGAGTGACGCCGGGAGAGGCCAGCAGCAGCCGGTAGAATTGCTGGAACCAGGGCCGGTCCAGATAGGGAAAGTGGCTTGGGTTGAGGTTGCGTCCCGACAGCAGGACGCGCGGCACTCCCGCGATCACCGCCGCTAGTCCGCCGACGATATTGACCCGGTCCAGGTAGCAGATTACCAGATCCGGCCGTTTGCGCAGGAACAGCGCCGCCGCCTTGACCACTTCGGATTCGATTTCCACCGGCAGGTTGTTCAGCATCGGCGCCGCCATGGTCAGGCGCAGCAGCAGACCCTGGGAGCGAAAGAGCGGATCGGCACGGTCCAAGGCATGAAGCGGGATGTGCTCGGCACGCAGGACATCGGCGAAATGGGCGCCGTCATCCCTGAGGGAGAAGGTCAGGAGGCTGGTGTCCCAGCCGGCCTGGACCATGCCACGGGCGAGATAGGTGATCTGGCGTTCGGCCCCGCCGGGGCCGAGATAGCCGACCATCAGGATAAGGCTGCCGGCGGTCTTGGTCACAGGAGGTCGGCCAGATGCGACGCAGAGCGGGTGAAAATCACCCTGCCGGCCAGATAGACGAGCAGGGCCAGGGTCGCCATCACCGCCCATGATTCCCAGTGCGGCGCCTGGCGAAGGAACAGGGCATCCCGGAATGTCTGGATCAGGTAGGTGGCGGGATTAAGCGCCATGACCAGGCGCAGGCTCTCGGGCATCTGCTCACCGGTGTAGAACACCGGACACAGATAGATGCCGACCACGCAATAAATGCGGATGACCTCGCCAAGCCACCGCATCCGCGCCCCCAGGGGGGCCAGGAGCAGGGTGATTCCGGTCAGCATCACCGCCGTCAGCGCCAGGGCTCCGAGCAGTATCAGCCAATTGATCAAGGGGACGGAATAGGAGGCGCCCACCCAGACGGACAGCAAGGCCATCTGCGCGAGGAACGGGACCGACTGGGCCAGCAGGGACGCCATGGGAATCAGTTCGGGCGGTAGATTGGCGCCGTGACGGATCAGCGAACGGCCGTCGCGCACCACCGAGCCCGCCCGCCCGAGGGCATCGGCGAACAGCAGCCAGGGGATCATCCCCGTCAACGCGAAGACCTCGTAATCCTCGTGGATGATCCCGTTGATCTCGATGCGTGAGCGGAACAGGGTGATGAAGACGGTCAGATTGATGGCGATATAGATCAGCGGTTGGGCGAAGACCCAGAACAATCCGCCCGATTGCCCCGTCCGCCCGCCCAACAGGCTGCGCCAGGCCATGCCGGCCAGGACGTGTCGATGGTGAAGGCAGATCCCCAACATGAATGGACCACTTTGCGGCTGCGTCGGCGTGAAGAAGTCAGGTTGTCCGGCCAGGGCGATTTCAAGTCAAGATGATCCTCACAGATAGCGCTTGAATTCGGGGTGGGCGTCACGCTCAATGATCCCCCTCCTCCCGTGATTCTCCAGACCGAGGTTGGTGTTGCCGTGAGTGATCCGGTGTGTGGCCCGTCGTCGGATGCGCCCGTTGCCAGGGGCGTTGGCGCGCTCGTGGCGGGTGTCGCGGTGTTTTTCGCGGTCTGGGCCGTGATCGAGACGGCGGTCACCGCGCTGGGAGGCAGCCTGAACACCCTTCTGCCCGGCCTCGCCGTCGCCCTGGCCATGGGGTTGGCGGCGGCCGTGGTGGAATACCGCCATGGGCACGGATTTCCCCAGGCCCAGGGAGGGGGAGTCCGGGCCGATCGGCCAGGCCTTCGGCAAAGCCTGGCCTTGGCTTCGGGGGTGGCGGCCCTGACGCTGATGGTCTGCATCCCCGAGGCCATGATGGTGGGGTGGCTGGGATTGGTGGCCGCCGCCGCCGCCGCCCTGGCGATGATGCCGTGGCCCCCGGACGCCTCCTCCTCTTCCGCCGCCGCCGTGGCTCCGGCCCCGCATGGCCGCCGCGATGCGCTGGTTCTGGCCATTTGCGTGATCGCGGCGGTGACGGTGACGCTGCTCAGCAACCAGTCGGACGATGACGACAGAAACTATCTCCGCATGGCGGTTCGGTTGCTGATCGGGCCGGACTCGCCGATCTACGGCCAGATGATCCGCGCCAATGTGGAGCATATCTACCGCTGGCATCCGTACGAGGCGCTGGTCGCCGCCCTGGTCCGGCTGAATTTCGGCGCCCTCCTGCCGCTGTATTATCATTGGTTGCCGGCGTTGCATGCGGTCATGGTGGTCATGGTTCTCTATCTTTGCGCCCGGCCGTTCATCGGCGGCGACGCTGCCTGGGTCGCCCTGATCGCGGTGGTGATGCTGATGGCGTGGGGGGATGTCCATCGCGGCACCGGGAATTTCGCCTTTGTCCGGTTGTTTCAGGGCAAGGCGGGCCTCGCCAGTTGGGGGCTGCCCCTGGTGGTTTTGGCCGCCATGCGTCTGTCCGGGCGGCCGGGCCTTTGGTCCGCAACTCTGCTGGCGGCATCGCTGGGTTGCGCCTTCGCCCTTGGCCACACCGCCCTGGCGGTGGCGCCCATGGCGGCCCTCCTGGGGGGGGTGGCCGGGTGGCCCCGCCGTTTCGGCTGGAAAGCGGTGACCTTGACCGCATTGGTCCTGATGGTTCCCTTTCTGTCGGTGCTGGCGGTGGAAGGTTTGGCGGCGGGCTATCTTCGGCCCAGCCCCAAGACGGCGACCGAAGCCCTGGGACTGGTCTTCCCGCCGACATACCGTTCGGTCTGGGCCTTGACCGCGACTCTGGTGGCCGGGCTGCTGCTATGCGGCCGCGGCGGCGCGGCGGCGCGGCGCATGGGCCTGCTGGGGGCGCTGCTCGCCTTCAATCCGCCCCTGATGGCGTTGGTGAGCCGCATGGCCGAATCCATGTCCTGGCGGGTAACCTGGACCTATCCGTTCGCCGTCATGGCGGCGGTGGCCGTATGGGCCGTCTTTCGCTTCGAACAGGGGCGGGGGCGTCCGCCGCTGATCGCCGCGTCGGTCCTGGTGGGATTCCTTTTCGCCGGTCCTTGGACTCTGTCTTCGGCCACCGGCAATCAATTCGGCACTCTCGACGCCAGGATGTCCCCCGTGGTCAATCCTCCCCTGGCTCAGGTCATCACTATCCTGGGAGGGGCTCCCCCTGACGGCGCCCCGCAATCGGCCAAAAACCCAGCGAAGGTCGCCCGGGCCATTGAGCAGGGTAACGATGGCCCAGCGAATCCAAAGGGTGAAATTGACGATGCCAAGCGCCCAGCCAGGGTAGACGTCGGAGAAATGCTTGCGGAAATAATAGGCCGCGCTGCGGGATTTATGCCATTCGACGAAGGCCCGGGGGACATCGCTGGTGCCAAGGTGATGGTAGACGGGGGCGTCGCCACAAAACAGAACCCGTCCTCCGGCCTTCAGAACCCTGAGGCAGATATCGGCATCCTCCATGTGGAGGAACATGCGCTCATCCATGCCCGCCAGACTCAGCCAATGGCGCCGGGGCAAGATCATGAACGCCCCGGAGACGGTGGATACGTCAATCACGCCGCAAGGTGTCGGTGTGTTGTATTTGTGGATCCGGCGGAAATGGGGATGCCTGGGGAACAGGCGGTCGAGGCGTAAAACCTCGGCCAGGGCGCGCCACGGGGTCACGACCTCACGCCGGCCGCCCCGCTGTTCGCTGCCGTCCAGGTTGCACAGGCGGGCGCCGCAGAGCCATCCATCCGGGTGCCGCGCCAAGGCGTCGGCGACGGTGGAGAAGGTTCCGGGAGGCACGATCAGATCGGGGTTCACCAGGGCGATATACTCCCCGACAGCCAGCGCGGCGCCGCGATTGCAGCCCTGGGCAAAGCCCAGATTACGGCCCGGACGGATCAGGGTCAGGCGTGGTTGCGATAGGGCAAGCTCGTCCAGATAGGCGGTCTCTGCGGGGGCATTGCCGTTATCGACCAAGATGACCTCGGTCACGTCCTCGGCGGCGAGGAGATGGGACAGGCAATCGCCGATGGCGGGGCCGGTACGGTAACTGACCACGATCGCGGAAATGGATCGTTCGGTTATGACCTCTCCTCCCTCTGATCACGCATTGGACGAGAATTGCTCATTAGCACACTCGTCAGGCGGCTCCAACGGGCCTTCGGCGGATCGGTCAAATATCAAGGCCCTTGCGGTGGGAAATAACCTGTGTCGCGCAAGGTTTACGCGGCCGCCTCTATTGATTTTAGCGGCTATGCTCTTTTTAGACCATTGCGGAGACAGGAGATTGCGCCGATGACGTGCAATGATGGTTGACAGACTCTCACAGCATCGGTATCAAAACTACGATACCTGGGGGATTCCAGTGAACACTCGCAATACATCTGCTCTCATCGCCGCCGGCGCCATGTTGGTCTTGCCACTTCGCGCCATGGCGGCCAGTGACGTCAGTAACAGTGGCTCCGCCAGTGTGCAGGCCGTGACCACGGCCACGGCACCGATCGCTGCGGGACAGACCGTCTCCATCATCAGCGGTGCGGTCGGTGGCGCGTTGCGAGGTGTCGGCGGTGGATTCACTCCCACGGGCGGCGGCACGGGCGGCGGTTTCGCGCCCAGCGGCGGCGGCACGGGTGGCGGTTTCGCGCCCAGCGGCGGCGGCACCGGCGGCGGTTTCGCCCCCAGCGGCGGCGGCACCGGCGGTTCGGGGGGCTCGGGCGGTACGGGCGGCTCCGGCGGTACGGGCGGCGGCTTCGGTGGCAGCGGCGGCTCAGGTGGTAGCGGCGGCTCAGGCGGCAGCGGTGGCTCAGGCGGCAGCGGTGGTGCTGGCGGCGGCGGCGGCTCAGGTGGCAGCAACGGCCCTGGCGCCTATGCGCCCAACAGCCGCTATAGCGTTGCCGACGGTCAGATCCCCAACCTTCCCTTCGCCTCGACCCGCTCGGGCCGGTCGGCCGGTGACGTCAACATCGATACGGGAATGTGGCTGCAAGGCACCGGGTCGCGGATGTCCAAGACCGAAGCCGGGTTGAAGATGCACGGCAACATCTATAACGCCGTGGCCGGCATCGACCGGCGCATCACCGACAGCACCATGGCCGGCCTTGCCGTCAGCCTCGAGCACACCGATATCGTGACGGCGTTCAACAACGGTAAGTTCAAAGGCGACGGCGTGTCGCTGGCGCCCTATTTCGGCATCCAATTGTCGCCGCAATGGTCAGCGGATATCTCCGGCGGCTATGGCTGGCTGCGCTATAACGTCGACCGCAACAATGGGGCGGTCAGCGGCGCCTATAACGCCAGCCGCGTGTTTGGCGCGGCCAACCTTACCGGCAGTTACGCCTGGGAATTGCTGCGGTTCCAGCCCACGTTCGGCATGCAATGGTCGCGTGAGCGTCAGGGGCCGTATTATGAAACCGGCAATACGGCCGTTGCTCCCAATGCATCGGCCTCGGGTCGTGCCTCGGGTGGCTCCAAGATCGGCTACGCCCTGGAAAACGGCATTCCCTATATCAAGGTCATGGGCGAGTGGGATTTCCAGGCGGCCAAGGCGGTATTGAAGGGGAATGGCCAGATGTCCAATGTGGATCGCTACGGCGGTGTTCTTGGTCTCGGCTATGAGCATTATATGGGCGGCTTCGTCGGCAGCGCCGAATTGAACTACAACTCACTGATGCGTCAGGATCTTGATTTGTGGACGGCGGCCCTTCGCGCCCGGTGGGATTTCTGATCCCGGTCGGACTGATCCGGCGAATTGCCCTTCTGGGGCTGAGTCTTGTGGTGTCCGGCTGCGCCTCGCGAAGCGAGGTTGCGGCCGGCATCGCCGCCGATGCCCGCATGGGGCAGGCAATCATCGCCACCGAGCGATTCGACATCATGACCTATCAGCGCCGTGCGGCCGGCGCCACCATGCTCACCGTCTATGTGGAGGGTGATGGTTTCGCCTGGGCCACGCCGACTCGCCCCTCCACCGACCCGACCCCCAAGAACCCGGTCGCTCTGCGTCTGGCGGCCGCCGATGGCAGTGGCGCCGTGGCCTGGCTGGCGCGGCCCTGCCAATATACCGGCGGCACCAGGGGACGCGGCTGCTCTGAGGCTTTGTGGACCGAGGGCCGCTATGCCGAAATGATCATCGCCTCCATGTCCCAGGCCATCGACCGCCTCAAGGCCGGGGCGGGGGTGGCGCGGATTCGTCTGGTCGGCTATTCGGGCGGAGCGGCGGTGGCGGCCTTGCTGGCGGCCCGGCGCTCCGACGTGGACCTGCTGATCAGCGTGGCTGGAATGCTGGATTCCGCCGCCTGGACCCGATCCGAGGGGCTGACGCCCCTGCGGTGGTCCCTGGACCCTGCCGATGGCGTTTCGGCCTTGAGCGGGCTTCGCCAGATCCATTATGTCGGAGCCGGCGACCGCGACGTCCCTATTGCCGTGGCCCGATCATACGCGGCGCGGTTTCCCCCCGGTCACGCTCCCGAGATCGTGGTGGTGGATGGCTATGACCATCATTGCTGCTGGGTGGACATCTGGCCCAAGCTGCTGACGCGGGCGGAGCGCGAGGCGCGGGTGCCGTGACGGTGGCGTCTCCCCTTGTCCGCAATCTGGCGGCAACGGCCTTGGGGCTGGGGCTGCTGTTGCCGTTGGCGTCCCTGCCGGTCTTCGCCCTGGGAGCCTGGGACAAGGCCGAGCCACTGGTGATCGGCCTGCATCTGTGCGCCGCCCTGGCCGCCTTTGCCCTGGCGGCGGGCGCCGTTCAGTGTCCGGCCCTGGTGGTCGGGTGTCTGCGCCATCCCTTTGTCCTGTTGCCCCTGGCCCTGGCGGCATGGAGTGCGGCGGCGGCGCCGTTCGTGGCCCTGCCCTGGCTCAGTCTGGCGGGGGCACCGCAATCGGGGCAGGGCGGTCTGTGGCCCCTGGACTTCGCACTGCTGATCGCGGTCGCGCGGATGGTGCGGCAGGACGGCCTGCTGTGGCGCCGGCTGGGTTTGCTGGCGGTGGCTTCCGTCGCCGTGGTGGCGGCGCTGAAGGCGTTTGATTGGGGCTGGGGTTTATCCGGTGGTCGGCATCTGCTGATCTGGGTGGCGGCCTATTATGGCTGGCTGGGGCTGGTCCTTCCGGTTCTGGTCCTGGGAGATGGGGAAGAACGCGGGCGGTGGTGGCGATGGCTGGTTCTGGCCGTGGCGGTCGCCGTCGTGCTGGCCAGCCGGACCCTGGCCATTGGCGCGGCGGGTCTGTTGGGATTGGCAGCGGCCGAGGGTGTTCGCCGCCGGCTTTGGGGCAAAGGGGGGGCGGTGGCCCTGACCGGAATCACCGCGCTTTTGCCGGGGCTGCTTCTGGCCATGGTGCCGGTGCTCCGCTCCTCCGCATCCCTGGCCGATCGCTACGGCCTGCTGCTGATGCTGAGGCATGAGATGTCCGGTTGGGGCTGGACCTCCTGGCTGACCGGGCTGGGCTGGGGGCGGACGCAGGATGTCTTCCATAAATCCCTGCACGCCAGCGGCATGCGGTTGTGGGATGGCAGTTGGACCTTCATGACCAGCGACTACTTTCACAGCCACAACGTCGTATTGGAGGCGTTGCTCTCGGCGGGGGTGCCGGGCGCCCTGTTGAGCCTGGGAGCCCTGATGGCCTTGCCCTTGGCCTGCGACCCGGCCCGGCGGGCCTGGGGAGCCGGGTTCGCCGTGGCCCTGGCGGGGGCCGGGGCGATCTGGTTTCCCCTGGGGCTCAGCCTGCCGGCCCTGGCCATGGCGGTAGCGGCCTTGGCCCCGCCGCCCTTCCCGGCACGGGCGGGGCGGCGATTGCTGCCGATGGTGGTATTCGCCTTGGTGGGGATGGCCCTGGCGGGCTGGGCGGGGCTTTTGCTGCGCCACGGGCTGGAGATGACCGCATTCCAGAATGCGGTCAGCGCCGGCGCCTCGGATATTCCCGATCTTCCCGCCGATCCCCGTGGCGGGGATCTGGAGGCGGCGGAAATCATCAGCCATGCCTTTCTCGGCTTTGAGAGCGTGCGGAGTGCCGAGCGCGGTCGCTATCTTCCCGCTGCCCGGAGCATGGCGGACTATCTGCGGCGGCGCCTTCCCGAGACCCAGACCGTCCTGTTGCCGGTGAGCGGTCTGTCATTGATGGCGCAGACGCATCTCCTGGGCGGCCTGACCTGGCTTGGCGATGACCTGGATCTGTCGGGGCAATTGTGGATGCAATGGATCGACATGGCCTGGCGCCTGGCGCCGGAGCGCGGCGATCTGGCCATTCCGCTGTTCACGCGCATGGCCACCACCGGACGATCAGATCTGCTGGAAGCCGGGGTTCAGCGGGTTCTGAGCCGTGATCCCCGAGATCCGGTGGGGCTTTACTTCCATGGCTTGCTTCTCGTGCAAAGCCCCGACCCGGCGGTCAAGCGCGCCGGGATCGACCGGCTGCGCTCGAGCATCGAGTCGGGGCTCGATCGCTTCATGCCGCTTGACCCCGCCTTGGCTCCGCTACTTCGGCAGCAATAGCCTATTTCTTGCCGCTGTCGTCGGGCTTGGGCTCGGGCTTGCCGGCGGGGGCGGTATCCGTCTTGGGCTCGGCCTTGGCATCAGCGGGGGCCTTGGAGGCGTCCAGCCGGGGATTGACGGCGTTGGAGGCGCCGCCGGTAATGGCCCCGGTCTGGCTGGGCTGGACCACCAGGGGAACTTGTCCCATTTGCGCGAAAGCCGGGGCGCCGGACAGGCTGACCGCCAGGATCACGGCCAGGGTGGTGACAATCGTCTTCATTTTAAAACCTCAAGCTGGTTCAGCTATTATCGTAGCATGGCTGGGGCGGTGAGTTCTTCATGCTTTTCCCCGCCAGGGTTAGCCCTCCAGCCAACCGGCGGAGACATCGCCCAGTTCATCCCATCCGCACTGGGCGCGCACCGTCCCGCCGTCGATGATGGCGATTTGATCGGCGTGGCGGATGGTGTTCAGGCGATGCGCCACCACCAGGACGGTCATGCGGCCGTTCAAGGCCTGCAGCACCTGTTGCAGCAGGGCTTCGCTCACATGGTCAAGATGGCTTGTCGCCTCGTCCAGGACCAGCATTCGAGGGCGCCGCAGCAATGCCCTGGCGATGGCGAGGCGCTGGCGCTCTCCGCCCGACAGCCTGACCCCTCGGTCGCCGATGATGGTGTCGAGCCCCTGGGGCAGGGCGCGGATGGTGGGCTCGAGGGCTGCATCGGTCAGGGCCTGCCACAAATCGGCCTCCCCGGCCTGGGGCGCAAGCCAGCTGAGATTAGCCCGGACGCTGTCGTGCAGCAGAAACGTATCCTGGGGAACATAGGCCAGCCGACGTCGCCAGCCGGCGCGGTTCTGGCCGTCGAGGGGGTGGCTGCCCACCCGGATCATCCCGGTGTCGGGGATCAGCAAACCGGCACAAAGATCGGCCAGGGTCGATTTGCCGCCGCCCGATGGCCCGATCAGGGCCGTGGTCCGGTTCTCGCCGATGACCAGCGATACCTCGGACAAGGCAGGCCGGTCGCGGCCGGGCCAGGTGAAGCCGACCCGGTCGAGCACCAGATCGCCTTCGGGACAAGCCGGCGGGCACAATTCCTCGACGGGCTGTTCCCGCGCCAGGGTCAGTCGCTGGCGCAGATCCTCCAGATCCCGCCAGGCCGGCAGGGATTCAGTCACTATCTGGCTTTGGTGCAGGGCGTCGCTGAAGGCAGGCAGCAGCCGTACCAGGATTCCGATCAGGACCAGCAGCAGCGGCGCCGGAATGTCCAGGTGGTGGATTGCACTCCACACCAGCAGCGCCAGGGCGATGGCGATCAATGACTTGCCCACCGCCCTCGACCAGATCAGGGCGGTGGTCACCGACACCTGATCCGCCCGCCAATTCAGGGTGGCATCGCGGAAATCCTGGTGGAATCCGGCCTCGGCATGATGGGCCTTGGCCAGCTTCATTCCGCCCAGATGCTCGGTGATGGTGGCGTGAAAGGCGCGGGCGCTGCGCCCGGTGGCCTGCCCCCGGGACAGAATCTTGCGAAAGCCCGAGCCCTGTGCGGCGATGAACATTCCGCCCATCAGGGCTGCCACCGCCGTTGCCACCGGGGAGATGAGCAAGGCCAGAGCCAATTGCACCAAGATGGACGCCAGACGGGCGCATAGGGTCATTGCGCCGATGACGATTTGGCCGACCCGGAAGATGGATTGGGTGAGAGCCGCGACGATGTCACTGGCCCGCTCGGCCTGAAAGCTTTTCCACTCCATGGCGGTAATGACGGCGTGGAGATTGACGCGGAGGTGACAAACCACATCCTCGCGCAGGGTCAGATTGGTACAGTCCCTCCAGGCCGACAGCACCGTCACCGCCAGGACGCAAGCAAGCCAGAGCGGGAGCAGCACGTCCAAGGGCAAACTGGCGAACGGGGCCATCCAGGCCGGGAGCGTGGTGGAATGACCGGCAAACCCGCTGGCGACCAGAAGCGGGGCCAGCAAGCCGATGCCCATTCCCTCGGCCAGGGCCAGCACCAGGGATAGGGCCAGGGCCAGGGGCAGCCGCCGCCCGCCCGCCGCCCGCAAATCAGCGATCAATGCCACCGGAATGACGGGACGGCTCACGGCCGGCCTCCGGTGACCGCAGCGGCGTTTGTGGCCCGACATCCCCGCGACGGCCAGGCGGTATTCGCACGATCAAGCGGCATGAGGCTTTGTTCCGATCCCCGTTCACGGCCGACGGCCGCCGCGAAGGCTACGCCGCCGCCCTGGGTGGCGCAAGGCCGTTATGGCGCTCTCCGAGACGGATGTTCTCCTATTGGGCGGTGTGGTC
This sequence comes from Magnetospirillum sp., assembly GCA_016195125.1. Taxonomy (GTDB): domain Bacteria; phylum Pseudomonadota; class Alphaproteobacteria; order Rhodospirillales; family Magnetospirillaceae; genus Phaeospirillum. The sequence continues at coordinate 1,667 of JACQAD010000207.1, read as the reverse complement.
GAGGGGCCGCGCTAATCGCCTCGTTTCAGCCGATACCCCACTCCCGGGTCGGTGACGATCAGGCGGGGCCGGGCGGAATCGTCCTCCAGCTTCTGGCGAAGCTGATTGACGTAGACGCGGAGATAGGCGGTGTCATCGACATGCGCCGGCCCCCACACCTCTTTCAGAATGGTCCGGTGGGTCAGGACATGATCGGGATGGCGCGCGAAAAAGCTCAGCAGATCCCACTCCTTGCGGGACAGGTGAACCTCCTCGCCCGACCTGGTGACCACCAGCCGATCCAGATCGATTCGCACCGAACCGATCACCAGCACCTCCGGCGCGTCCCTGGCGGCCCTGGGACGGAGGCTGGCGCGGACGCGGGCCATCAGTTCGGCGACGCCGAAGGGCTTGACCACGTAATCGTTGGCGCCCCGGTCCAGGGCCTCGACCTTATCCAATTCCTGCGCCCGGACCGACAGCACGATGATGGGCAGGTCCGAACTCTCCCGGACGGTGGAAATCACCTCCTGTCCGTCCATGTCGGGCAAGCCGAGATCGAGGATCAGCAAATCGGGCGATTGCGCCCGGAAGGCGGCCAGTCCGGTCGTAGCGGAATCCGCCTCGGTCACGGCATAGCCATTGGCTGAAAGCGAGATGCGCAGGAATTTACGGATTTGCGGTTCGTCATCGACCACCAGAATCGTGTTGCCCATCATGGCCCCTCGGTCTCTATCGCCATGTCGAGGGCGGGTGGCAGCGGCAGGCGAATGATGATGGCGGCCCCGCTTTCGTGCAGACCCGACTCGGCCCGGATTGAACCGCCATGGGCCTCGACGATCCCCCGGCAGATGGCAAGTCCGAGCCCGGTTCCGGCGCTTTGGCTGTCGGTCAGGTTGACTCGATAGAACATGTCGAACACCTTCTCGCGGTCGGCTTCGGGGATGCCCGGACCCTGGTCGGCGACCTCGATGGAAATATGGTCGGCGGCCCTCTTGGCCCAGATCTTGATGGCGGTTCCCGACGGTGAATACTTGCAGGCGTTGTCGATCAGGTTGAAGAACACCTGTCCCATCAAGATTGCATCGACGCAGAGCAGCGGCATGTCCGGGTCGATCTCCACCTTGACCGCATGGGAGCGGGTCAGCCGCGCCGCACGCTCCACCGCGCCGCCGACGATGTCGGAAAGGTCGGCCCAGTCGATGCGGGGTTTCAACGTACCGCTGCCCAGTCTCGTCATGTCCAGCAGGTTCTGGACGAAGCGGTTCAGCCGCTCTGCCTCGTCCTGGATGGTCTGGGCCAGATCCTTGCGGTCGGCCGGGGCCAAGGCCTCGTCATAGCTGATCAGGCTGGATGCCGCCCCCATGATGGAGACCAGCGGCGTGCGCAGATCGTGGGACAGCGACGACAGCAGCGCCGAACGCAGCCGTTCGCGCTCGGTCGCCACCCGCGCCGTTTCGATGTCCGAGACCAAGGTGGTGCGCTCGATGGCGATGGCGGCCTGATCGGCCAGGGTCTCCAGCAGGCGCATCTGCTCCGGGCTGGGCAGATCGGCATCCTCCATCATCTGGACGCCTAGAACCCCCACCGGAGAACGGGCCGTGCGCAGGGGCAGGAACAGCCACAGGGCGGCGGGCAGGGTGGCCGAGCCGCGTCCCGCCGGCTTGGCGTGGGTCCAGGCCCAATCG
>JACQAD010000206.1 GCA_016195125.1 Magnetospirillum sp. | reverse complement strand
CCTGGTCCTCGGACAGTCCGAAATCCATACGCTTCATCCCTGAGCCGGAGTCTATCGCCCCGGTTGTTGTCGACAAGGGTACCCATCAACGGCACCGTTGGGTATGGAATTATCACAGCGGATGCGCTGGGTCCATCTCTTGTATACGCGATACACAGATTTTGTGTCCGAGATGTGGATTGGACTTAGACAGATGCGCGCCGGGATGTATACTCCTGCGGCGAGGATATGGGGTGCGGAGGCCCGATGAGCGAGCAGAGCAAACCGGCGACAAGGGCGGATGAGATTCGCCAGGTCATCGAACGCGAGATCTTCCAGGGCATTCTTCGCCCCGGCACCCGCCTGGATGAGGAGAGCCTGGCGTCGCGCTTCGGCCTGTCGCGGACCCCGGTACGCGAAGCCATTCTGCAACTGGTCTATTCCGGTCTGGTGGTCAAGAAGCCGCGCCAGGGCGCCGTGGTGGCGCCCCTGGACCTGCACCGCATGGTGCAGATGTTCGAAGTCATGAGCGATATCGAGGGTCTGTGCGCCCGCTACGCCGCCAGACGCATGTCCCCCGACGAAAAGTCAAGGCTGGCGGCGCTGGTGGCCCAGGCCGAAGGCCTGTGTGAGACCCGCGATCTCGATGGCTATTACGCCGTCAACCGCGCCTTCCACGACGCCATCTACGACGGCAGTCACAACGAGGTCTTGAAGGAGATGGCGCGCTCGCTGTTCGCCCGCCTGGCGCCCTATCGCCGTTATCAGCTCAATCACCCCGGCCGCATCGACGGCTCCTTGTCCGAACACGCCGAGGTGGTGGCGGCCATCGCCGCCTCGGACCCCGAGCGGGCTCAGGCGGTGATGCGCAAGCACGTCACCATCCAGGCCGACATCTTCGCCGAGTTCGTGTCCATAATGGCCTAGGCTTGTATCCAGAAATACGGTTTCTTGGATACAAAACTGTAGCGCCCGCCGAGCGGCTGTGCTATCGGCGAAGGAACGAATAATCCGGGAGAGGCGTTGCGCATGACCGACAATCTGTTCGAGCTGTTCCGTCGGCACTTTCCCGCCGACCGGACGCGTCCCTTCATCGAGGTGCCGGGCGGGGCGGTTCTGAGCTACGGCGATCTGGAGGCCGAAAGCGCCCGCTATGCCAACGCCCTGGTCGCCGCCGGCATCAAGCCGGGCGAGCGGGTGGCCGTCCAGGTGGACAAGTCGGCCGAGGCGGTGGTGCTGTATCTGGCCTGCCTGCGCGCCGGGGCCATCTTGCTGCCGCTCAACACCGCCTATCAATCCGACGAGCTGGAATACTTCCTTACCGACGCCGCCCCCGGCGTCGTGGTGTGCCAGCCGCACCGCCTGGCGGAACTGGAGGGTTTGGCCGCCAAGGCGGGCATCGGGGCCTGCGTCATGAGCCTGGGCGGCCGTGGCGACGGCACCCTGCCCGAGCGGGCCAAGGCTCTGGCGCCCGATTTCACCACGGTGACGCGGGGCGGTGACGACATCGCCGCCATCCTCTATTCCTCGGGCACCACCGGGCGACCCAAGGGCGCCATGATGAGCCACACCAATCTCGGCTCCAACGCCCAGACCCTGCATAAGCTGTGGGGGTTCAGGCCCGACGACGTGCTGCTGCACTGCCTGCCCATCTTCCATACCCACGGGCTGTTCGTGGCCATCAATTGCGTGCTGCTGAACGGCGGCAAGATGATCTTCTGCCCGAAATTCGATGCCGAGCAGGCCATCGGCCTGTTCAGTCAGGCCAGCGTGTTCATGGGGGTGCCCACCTTCTATACCCGCTTCTTGGCCAGCCCCAGCCTGACCCCCGCCGCCTGCGCCCCTATGCGGCTGTTCATCTCGGGCTCGGCGCCGCTGCTGGAAGAGACCTTCAACGCCTTCCGCGACAAGACCGGTTTCACCATCCTGGAACGCTACGGCATGACCGAGGGCGGGATGTTCACCTCCAATCCCCTGGACGGTGACCGCATTGCCGGGACGGTGGGCTTTGCCCTGCCCGACGTGCAGCTGCGCATCACCGATGAGGACGGCAAGGTGCTGCCCCAGGGCGAGGTCGGCATCATCGAGGTCAAGGGCCCCAACATCTTCAAGGGCTACTGGAACATGCCCGAGAAGACCAAGGCCGAGTTCACCGCGGACGGCTTCTTCAAGTCGGGCGACGTGGGCGTCATCGACGAGCGCGGCTATGTCTCCATCGTCGGGCGCGCCAAGGATCTGATCATCTCGGGAGGCTACAACGTGTACCCGAAGGAGGTGGAGGATGCCATCGACCGGCTGGACGGCGTGGTGGAATCCGCCGTGGTGGGAATGCCGCACCCCGATTTCGGCGAGGCCGGTCTGGCCATCATCGTCACCGCCGGGCAAGCCGGCCTCAGCGCCGACGGGGTGATCGCCGCGCTCCGTGGGCGGCTGGCCAATTACAAGGTTCCCAAACAGGTGGTGCTGGTCAGCGAACTGCCCCGCAACGCCATGGGAAAGGTCCAGAAAAACGTGCTGCGCGATAGCTATGCCGAGATGTGGAAGGCCAATCTGTGATGACGAGCGAGATTCACTTCGACCGAACCGGCAAGCTTGGCCGCATCACCCTGGATCGGCCCAAGGCCCTGAACGCCCTGACCCTGGGGCAGGTGCACAAGATGCATCCGCAACTGGATGCGTGGGCGGCCGATGCCGACATCGCCTGCGTCACCATCGAAGGCGCCGGTGAGAAGGCGTTTTGCGCCGGCGGCGACATCAAGCAGCTTTACGAGGCCTGCAAAGCCGGCGAGATGGAGTTCGTCGCCGCCTTCTACCGTGACGAATACCGCCTCAACCGCCGCATCAAGACCATGCCCAAGCCTTATGTGGCCCTGATCGACGGCATCGTCATGGGCGGCGGCGTCGGTATTTCCGTGCACGGCAAGTACCGGATCGCCACCGAACGCACCCTGTTCGCCATGCCCGAGACCGGAATCGGTTTCTTTCCCGACGTGGGCGGTTCGTACTTCCTGCCACGCCTGCCCGGTGCCATCGGGCGGTATCTCGGCCTGACCGGGGTGCGGCTCAAGGCTGCCGACACTCTGCATGTGGGCGTCGCCACCCATTATGTGGAAGCCGCCAGCCTGCCCGCCCTGATCGAGGCCCTGTCCGAGGCCCGCGACGAAGCCGATCTCAAGGCCAGCCTGGACGGCTTCGCCTGCGACCCCGGCATTGCCCCCATCGACGACCGGCGAGCCCTGATCGACCGCTGCTTCGGCAAGGAGACCCTGGCCGAGGTGGTGGCGGCCCTGGAGGCGGAAAGCGATCCCTTCGCCGCCGAGACCCTGGCGATTCTGCGGGCCAAGTCGCCCCATCTGGTGGCGGTCAGCTTCGAGATGATCAAGCGCGGCGCCGCTCTGTCCTTCGACGAGTGCATGAGGATGGAATTCCGTCTGGCCCTGGCCCTGGCGCCGGCCCACGATTTCGTCGAGGGCGTGCGCGCCCTGCTCATCGACCGCGACAACAAGCCGGTCTGGAATCCGGCCGGGACCGAGGCCCAGGTGCTGGCGGCCTTCGAGGCCGTTCCCGCCTGTGGCGATCTGAGTTTTTAGGCAAGGGGACGCAGACATGAACATCAACGGATTGGCCGCCATCGTCACCGGCGGCGGCTCGGGATTGGGCCAGGCCACCGCCCGCGCCCTGGCCGCTTCCGGGGCCAAGGTCGCGGTCTTCGACATCGATGCCGCCAAGGCCGAGGCCACCGCCAGGGAAATCGGCGGAATCTTTGCCGGCTGCGACGTCACCGACGAGGCCTCGACTCTGGCCGCCTTCGACAAGGCCCGCGCCGCCCATGGTCCCGCCCGCATCGCCGTCAGCTGCGCCGGGGTGGTGACTCCGGGCAAGGTGGTGGGGCGCAAGGGGCCGATGCCGCTGGAAACCTATGCCCGGGTCATTTCGGTCAATCTGATCGGCACGTTCAACGTCATGCGTCTGGCCGCCGCCGACATGGTCGGGCTGGAGCCGCTGGACGGCGGCGAGCGTGGAATCATCGTCAATACCGCCTCCATCGCCGCCTGGGACGGTCAGGTGGGCCAGTGCGCCTATGCCTCGTCCAAGGGCGGCGTCGCCGCCCTGTCCCTGCCCGCCGCCCGTGAATTCGCACCGCTGGGGATCCGGGTCATGGCCATCGCGCCGGGCTACATGGAGACGCCCATGCTGGCCGGCATGCCCGACGAGGTCATGGACAATCTGGTGGCCTCGACCCTGTTCCCGCATCGCCTGGGGAGGCCCGAGGAATTCGCCAGGATGGTGCTGGCGGTCATGGACAATCCCATGCTCAACGGCAGCGCCATCCGCCTGGACGGCGCCGTCAGGATGCCGCCGCAATAGGCTCGTCACGTCTTCGCCACAATCAGGTGGGCAAATGACCTGTAACGGAACCTTCGCTTGTTCGTGAAGGCCGCCGGACGTACCTAGTGCCCACCTGATAACGAGACGACGTTTCCATCATGAGCCCGACCACGGACGACTTTTGCCATTGCCCCCATTGCGGCCGCGAAACCCGCCACTCCATCGTGCGCGAACGGGTTCTGGCCCCGGTGCTGTGGTGTCTGTCCTGCTTCAGAACCCGTGTGGAGGCCGAGCCGATGCCCAAGGCGTCCTCGCCGCGTCTCGCCCGTTCGTCCCGCGCGACCCAGACCTACCGCCTCGCCGGTTGAGGAGCGGGTAGGCTGAGGCTACACTGGCCTCGCCGCCACGCCCCTCAGTCCCGGAGAACCCCTGATCATGAGCGACGTCGATGCCCTCAAGGCCGAGGTCAAGAAGCTGAACGCCCAGGCGACTCAGTCCAAGATGGATCTGCACGATCTGTCCGAGGAATTGCCCATCGGCTGGGAGAAGATTCCCGACGTGGCCAAGGCCTGCCACGACCTCTACTCCCGCCTGACCGCCGCCCGTGCCGCCCTGAAGGCGGCGGGGGGCTGAGGACCGGCGGACCTCGCCCGCCGCTCCCGTCCGCCTGAGATGGCGCAGCGACAGCAGATCCTCCAGCACCATGGCGGTGGTGGTGGCGGAATCGACCACCGCCACCTCGCGCCCCAGCAGGCGCCGGAACAACGGCGCCAGCGCCGGGAAATGGGTGCAGCCCAGCAACAGGCAATCGGCGCCGGCGGGGCCGGCGAACAACGGGTCCAGGTAATGCCGGGCGATCTGTTCGGCGATGGGGCCTTCCACCAATCCTTCTTCCACCATGGAGACGAACAGCTGGCAGGCCTGGGCGGTGACCTGGGCATTGGGGCGTGAGTGCAGGATGGCGCGGGGATAGGTTCCGGCCTGGACCGTGCTTTCCGTGGCGATGACGACGATGCGGCCCCGCGCCGAGGCGGCGGCGGCGGCGGCGGCGCCGGGCTCGACCACGCCGATCACCGGCAGGCCGGGAAACTCGGCCCTGAGCGCATCCAGGGCATGGGCCGAGGAGGTGTTGTCGGCCACCAGCAGCGCCTTGATGCCGTAGGACACCAGGCAACGGGTGGCCTCCAGGGCATAGGCGGCCACGGTCTGGGCGCTCTTGGTGCCATAGGGCAGTCGGGCGGTGTCGCCCAGATAGATCAGGGATTCCGAAGGCAGGCGCTCGCGCACCGCCCTTAGGACCGTCAGCCCGCCGACGCCGGAATCGAAGATACCGATGGGCAGGTGCGAGGTATCGGTCATCAAATCCAATCCAGGTCAAAGCCGGCTCCATTCTTAGCCGTCCGCCGCACCAGGGGGCAAGGGGGCGAATTTAGGGGGTGGAACCGGGGCGGCCTTCGTCGTACGGTTCGGGCAATTGACCGGAGTTACAATCGAGGTTTCCATCCATGACGCAGGGGCTCGACCGCGATGTCCTGCTACAGCTGCAATTCGCGCCGCTGTTTACCGGCCTGGCCGAGAAGGATGTCCGCGACCTGTTGCAGGATTGCGAGATCCTGACCTTGGGTCACGAGCATCTGCTTTACCGTGAAGGCGAGGCGGTGGACCGCTTCTTCGTGGTGCTCGGCGGGCATGTGGAATTGTCCCTGGATCTGGACGGCAGGAAGAGCGTGGTGGAGGTGGCGCGGCGCGCCACCGTGCTGGGCGATGCCGCCATGTTCGGCGGGGGGCGTTATCTCATGACGGCGCGGGTTCTTACCGGCGCCACCCTGCTGGCCGTTCCGGCGGCCTCGTTCCGCGCCCGGCTGGAAGAGCGTCTGGACATCACCCTTCACATGCTGACGACCATGAGCTTTCGCCTGCGCATGCTGGTCCGCCAGATCGCCGAGTTGAAGCTGAAGACCACCGCCCAGCGTCTGGGCAGCTTTCTGCTGACCATGATCGACGCCGAAAGCGGCCGGGCCGAGTTGCGGTTTCCCTACGACAAGAAACTGGTGGCCGACCAATTGGGCATGAAACCCGAAAGCCTGTCCCGCGCCTTGGGCAAGCTGGCGCGCATCGGTGTCGAATCCATGCCGGACAATCTGGTCCTGGTGGCCGATATCGCCCGGCTGCGCGAGTTCTGCGCCGAAGAGGAGGGTGGCTGATCATGGCCCTGACCCAAGCCGATCTGGCCCTGGTGGCCCAGACGCCGCTGCTGGCCGGGCTGAGCGCCGCCGATCTGGCCCTGCTGATGGAAGGCGCCCATTCCAGCTCCTATCCCGAGACGGAATTGCTGTTCAGCCAGGGTGACAAAGCCGACCGCTTCTTCGTGGTCCTCGAAGGCCGCGTCAACGTCTTCGCCCTGACCGAGACCGGCGACCAATCCATCATCGAGGTCTTCGACCCCATCATCTCGTTCGCCGAAGCGGCCATGTTCTCCACCGGCATCTTTCCGCTCAACGCCGAGGTCATGGCCGGTTCGCGGCTGGTGCACATACCGGCCTCGCAATTCATGAAGCGTCTGACCGATAACCGGTCCCTGGGCCTGATCCTGCTGGCCGGTCTGTCCCAATGGCAGTTCCGTCTGATCCACGAGATCAGCGAATTGAAAAGCAAGTCGCCGGGGCAACGTCTGGCCACCTTCCTGCTGGCCCTGGCCGCCAAGGCCGGTGATGCCGAAGGCGGGCGGGTACGGCTGCCCCTGACCAAGGCGGTCCTGGCCAGCCGTATCGGCATCGCCCCGGAGAGCCTGTCGCGTGCCCTTAACCGGCTCAAGGCCTTTGGGGTCGAGACCCATGGCCGCGAGGTGGAAATCACCGATATGGACGCGCTGCGCCGCATGGTCCGCGAGGGCGGCGGCGAGTGATCAGGGCCTGTGGGGCGGGGAGGGGAGATGTCCGAGCGGTTTAAGAATGTTCTGCTGGCCATCACCGCGACCCTGGTATCCTACCTTTTCCTGGAACTGGCGGTGTGGCGGCCGAACCTGATGAGGGTGCCGCTGGATATCCGCCAGCAGCTCGGTTTTCTCGACCTTCTGGCCCAGCCTTCGAAACGCGCCACCCTGCCCGATTCCGGCTATGTCGCCATCATCGGCGATTCCTATGCCGAGGGGTTGGGGGATTGGCTGATGCGCTCGATCCATGACGGCAACCCCGATATCTCGGCCGGCGACGTCCTGCATCGCATTTCGGGACGGGACGTCCTCAGCTTCGGCTTTCGCGGCGGCCATCCGGCTCAGACCTACACCTTCGAGACCACCGCCGCCTTGGAGGGCATCAACCGCTATGCCGGCCTTCATCTGCCCGAGGCCGGCGACGTCATCGCCTATTTCTACGAGGGCAATGATGTCAGCGACCTGATGGCGATGCTGCGTTTCTCGCGTCCCGACTGGGCGGCGGACCAGGACATCGCAAGCCAGGCGGCGGCGCGGCGCTGGGTCGCCGAATCCGGCAGGAACGGCCACGAGCGCGCCTACAAGCGCTGGCATGTCTTCGCCAACGCCCATCTGGCGGATACGGCCGGCCACCTGGTCAAATTGGCCATCAAGAATCAGGTTCGCACCAAGGGACCGCTGCTGGCGGCCGAGGATCCGATGTTTTCCGGGCGCGGGGCGTATTCGGAAGATTGGTCTCGCTACAACCAGTCGAAATACTTCGTCCGGGCGGGCGGCAAGCGGGTCGCCTATCCCAGCCCGACGGTGGAGCCCTTTCTGTTTCATGACCGCCAGGAACTGGACGTGGCCGGAATTTATTTCGCTGAATCCCTTGCCTATCTGAAATCGCAATTTCCAGGGGCCCGGCTGTGGGTGGCGTATATTCCGTCACCGATCAACGTCTATCCCCTGGCCCAGCCGACCATCACCCTGCAAGACCGTATCCGCGACCAGCCCGGCACCGAAGCGCCCGGCCCGGTGGTCGAGGTTGCCGCCGAGGCGCTGGCCCTGGTGAGCAATGCCACCTGCGATGTCATGGCCGAGGCGGCAAAGGCCCAAGGGGTGGAGTTCATCGATACCCGTCCCGGTCTGCGGGATTCCGCAAGAAGTCTGGGATATCTGCATGGGCCGAATGATCCTGGGCATCTCAATCGCCATGGCTATGAAAGCCTCGCAGGCTTGCTCAAGGCGGCCCTGGAGGCGGGCAAGGGCGGTGGCTGCCAGCCATTGCCGGTGCGGCCCGGAGGTTAAGCCGATCAATGAGTCCCTCAAGCGCCGGGCGGTCCACCTCCGTGGCCCTTGGCTTCCGCCGCATAAGCGGCACGGCCCCTTGGGCCTATCCCTGGTCCGATGAGTCCGGCTCACCGGGCCATGGTCTAACTCGGAACATTCAGCGCGGCATGATTTGCGTCCAATTCCCGCAGGGAAATCAACTTAACGAACGTCAAGGCGGCACGGCTTTGGGACGGGCAGCTTTGCCTCAGGCTTTATCAGGCGGATTTCATGGCCGGTAGCGAAGCGAATCGGGAACCCAGGGATGGAGGCGGGCCGCCGGAATGGATGGCCATGGCCCTCGATACCGTTCCCCTGGACGTGCGGCCGCTGCTGACCGAGGGGGTCGATCCCTTCGCCGCGGTGATGGAGGCCGCGGCGGTGATCGAGTTCGGCGGCTTCCTGGTCATCGACGCGCCTTTCAATCCGTCGCCGCTGCGCCGCATTCTGGCCGGGCGTGGCTTCTCCTCCTACGGCCGCAAGCTCAGCGAGGGGCATTGGCGGGTCTTCTTCCATCTGGATGGCGGAGCCGATTGGGAAAGCGGTGCCGAGGTGGATGTCGGCCCGGAAGGCGCCATGAGCTGGCGGGAAGACGACGGCATCCATATCGACGTGCGCAAATTGGTGCCGCCCAATCCCATGCTGGCCATCCTCCGTTTGATCGAGGGGCTGTCCGGCACCGATTGTGTGGTGGTCCATCACGAGCGCGAGCCGCATTTCCTGGCCCCCGAACTGGCCGAGCGCGGCTGGCGCATCGCCCGGGCTTCCAATGAAATGGTCAATGTCCGGTTATGGCTGGAGCGGATCATCTGATGTTTCCCGGCAGCTTCATGATGGGGGCCAAGGATCGTCTGCTGCCCCCCTCCATCCCCTACCGCTTCTTCGTGGCCGCCGTGGCCTTTCATCTGCTGGCCTGGATTTTGTTGCTGGCGGCGGGGGCGGAGGGCGTCATCGGCTTCGTCGGCGGCCAGGGACTGGTCCTGGCGGCACTGCACCTGATCACCCTGGGCACCTTGGCCATGACCGCCATGGGAGCCGGGATTCAATTGCTGCCGGTGGCGACCCGGCGTCCGCTGGGGCCGATCTGGGCCATCAAGCTGATGTTCATACTCTACGCGCCGGGCGTGGCCCTGTTCGCGATCGGGCTGGCCACGGGGCTGGCGGGATTCCAGCATGGCGGCGCCGGTCTGGCCGTCGCGGGGCTGATGCTGTTCGCCGTCCTGGTGGGGGCCAATCTGCGCAAGGTCAATGATCTGCCCGGCGTGACCCTGCATGCCGGACTGGCGGTGGTCAGTCTGGTCGGCCTGGCGGTTCTTGGTCTTCTGCTGGTGATCGACTTCACCAAGGGCTTCCTGCCCGATCACGGCGCCATGGCCGCCGCCCATGCCGTGCTGGCCGGGTACGGCTTCATGGGCATGCTGGCCCTGGGGTTTTCCTATGTGCTGATCCCCATGTTCGTGTTGGGCTCGGCGGTTCCCGATCAGGTGGGCCGGCGCAGTGCCGCCCTATCGGCGGCGGGGTTGGTCTGCGGCGCCGCGGGCTCGGCCATGGGATTGGCCCCGTTGACGGTGCTGGGCATCGTCCTGGGGCTGGTGGCTTGCGGAGTGTACCTGCGCGGGATGGCCGCCAGCGTCAAGAGCCGCATGAAAAAGCGTCTGGAGCCCTTCTTCCGCATGGTCTGGGTGGCCTGGGCGCTGTTGCCCGTCAGCCTCGTGGCCGGTCTGGCCCCGGCCCTGGGGGCGCCCGCCGATCCGTGGGCGAGCCTGTGGGGCTTCCTGCTGGTGTTCGGCTGGCTGCTCTCCTTCGTCACCGCCATCTTGCAGCGGATCATGCCGTTCCTGGCGTCCATGCATTCCTCGGCCCTGGGCGGCAAGCCCGCCCTGCTGTCCCATCTGGCGCCCAAATTGCCGGCGGACATTCATCTGGCCTGCCATTCGGCCGCCCTATTCCTCATTGCCGCCGGCATGGTCGGCGGCTGGGTCTGGCCCCTGCGGCTGGGCTTGATCGCCGGCCTGGCCGGCGCCATCTCATTCGGCGTGTACACGTTCATGGTGTTGCGCCGTTATCGTTCCCACATGGCTGCGGCGGCGGCCGCCAATCACGAAGGATAAGCGTTTCATGAATACCCAGACCGGCGCCCTGCTGCATCAGGCCCACATGACCACCATCGAGGCGCTGCAGAAACTGGACGAGATGATCGCCGCCAAGAAGGCTCCGGCCCAGGACGATCTGCTGGCCCGCCAGCTCAAGCAATTGTCGCGCACCCTGCGCTCCGAGGTGGAAAGCCATTTCGCCTTCGAGGAGAACCACCTGTTCAAGGTGTTCGTCGAGCAGGGCGAGACCGGCATCGTCACCATGCTGACCCACGAGCATCGCTCGATCCTGCCGCTGGCCTTGCAGGTGGCCGATCTGGCGGTGGCCGCCGCCGAATCGGGCTTCACCGATGCCAGCTGGACCGAATTCAAGGATGCCGGCGCCGAACTGGTCGAGCGCGAGATCTTCCACATCCAGAAGGAAGAGATGGGCCTGTTGGCGGCTATTTCCGCCCTGGTCGATCCCGAGACCGACGAGATCCTGGCCGATACCTATCGCCGCGAAGTGGGCTGACGCGGGGAGGCTCGCCCCGATCAACGTCATGGCCGGGTCAGTCCCGGCCATGACGGCATTCTGGTTTATTCCTCGTCGATGCCCTGGGCGGGCAGGACGGTGACGCCGGTGCCGTCCTCGTCCTCGATCAGGACGATATCGCCCTCGATACGGTCGCCATCCTCGGCCAGGCTATTGAAGTAGTGCCACAGGAACGAGACGGCGATGGTCTGGTCGATCTCGTCGTCCTCGTCCATCTCGTCTTCGGACATGGCCGAGACGTCGCGCAGGATTTCCAGCGAATCCTCGAACATCTCGGCGATGTCGGGGTTGTCATCCAGCACGTTCTTGATGATGTGGTCGTGCTCGGCGTCATCAAGCTCGTACTTCCACTGGGCGCTGCCCGATTTGTAATAAACGGTGATCATCAAGGCTGCTCCCTGGCAGAACCGCGTTCGCCCGGAACTTCGGCCATTTGCTCCGAAAAGGCAAGGGCGGGATTGCCGTAGCCCATGAGGTCGGATAAACCCGAAGGTCTGATGACGCGAGGAGTTCATACATGGCCGACAAGCCCGCCTGGGTGCTGACCATCACCTGTCCCGACACGGTGGGAATCGTGGCGGCGGTGTCCGGCTTCCTGTCCCTGCACGATTGCTTCATCACCGAGGCGGCGCAGTTCGGCGATCCGCTGTCGTCGCGCTTCTTCATGCGTATCGTCTTCGGGGCCGGCGCCATGACCCCGAAGCGGCCCGAGCTGGAAAAGCTGTTTACCAGCGTCGCCCAGCGCTTTCAGATGATCTGGAAGCTGCATGACGGAAGCCAGAAGGCCCGCGTGGTGATCCTGGTCTCCAAGTTCGGCCATTGCCTGAACGACCTCCTGCACCGCTACCATACCGGCTCGTTGCCCATCGAGATTCCGGCGGTGATTTCCAATCATCAGGACATGCGCTCCATCGTCGAATGGCATGGCATTCCCTATCATTTCGTCGCCGTGGATAAGCACGATAAGAGCGCCCAGGAGACTCGGGTGATGGAGGTCATCGACCGGGCCGATGCCGATCTGGTGGTGCTGGCCCGCTACATGCAGATTCTGTCCACCGACATGTGCCTGCGGCTGCAGGGCAAGGCCATCAACATCCACCACTCGTTCCTGCCCAGCTTCAAGGGCGCCAAGCCCTATCACCAGGCCCATTCCAGGGGCGTCAAGATCATCGGCGCCACCGCCCATTACGTCACCCCCGACCTGGATGAAGGCCCCATCATCGAGCAGGGTGTCGAACGCGTCGACCACACCCATACTCCCGACGATCTGGTGGCCATCGGCCGCGATATCGAGAACGTGGTGCTGGCCCGGGCGGTCCGCTGGCATACCGAGCACCGGGTGCTGCTCAACGGTTCCAAGACGGTGGTGTTCAGGTAGGGCTTAGTCCAACGCTCATTGATCGAAGCCGATCAATGAGCCCCTCAAACGCCGGGCGGGCCACTCCGGTGGCCCTTGGCTTCCGCCGCATAAGCGGCGCGGCCCCTTGGGCCTACCCCTGGCCCGATGAGTCTTGCTCACCGGGCCATGGTCTTACTCGAAGCTGACGGTGGCGAAGGCGCGGCGGATGCGTTCCTCTCCCCAATAGGATGGCGGCTGGGGCTTCTCTCCGCCCCCGGAGATCATGGTGCCCTGGCCGGACTCGGTCAGGTCGACCGAGCCGGCGGGGGTGCTGACCACCACCTTGCCCTCGATCAGCAGAAGATTGAACGGCGCGTCCATGGGGCCGCCCCAGAAGCGGGTGCCGCGCACTCCCACCGACGCCAGCGGCGTCTTCACCGTCAACGGGTGATCGGGCAATTTCCCCACCGCCCCCGTCTGCAGCAGAAAGGCCCCCTCGGCCAGGGTCAGCTCCGCCTTGCCGGCCGAACTGGCGGGAGCCCATTCGAAGGCGCTGACGGTCATCGCGGCGCCGTCGCTGAGGACCAATTCCATTCCGTCCCGGAAGTGGATCTCCAGCCGCGAGCGGATTCCGGTCGTGAGGCGATCGCCCCGTTGTACCGGATCGCCGATCGCCAGAGGCCGGCTTCCGCTCTGATCGCTGGCCTGGGCCTCGCCCTGGATGCGGATGACGGTGGCGACGCTCTCAGCCCGCGCGCCGGCGCTCAGGCCCAGGATCAACAAGGCCGTCAGCAGAAATGCCGCCCTGCCCCAAGCATTCCGCAGCGTTGACATTCTTGCCATCTGACCTAGCCCCCATCACCTTTGCTCGTCATTATCTCGGTATGGACCCACTCGGGGTCAAGATGATCATCGGCACGGGAGATGGACATGGCGAGATGGCTGGGCATCGCAGGGGGGAACGGGGCCATGGCGATCGGCTTCGCCGCCTATGGCGCCCATGGCCTCGCCCCTCAGGCGGCGGCATTAGTCGAGCGGGCCAGTCAGTTTCAGTTGCTGCACGCTGTGGCGCTGCTGGCGCTGGCGCGAATGGGGGGGGAGGGGGGACGGCTGTTATCTTCGGCTCGAATACTTATGGTTGTCGGGGTTGTTGCCTTTTCCGGCTCTCTCTACCTCAAGGCGTTGGGGCTGACATTGCCACTGCCCATGATCACCCCCTTTGGTGGCATAACCCTGCTGCTGTCCTGGCTGCTCCTGGTGATTGCCGGTTTCAGCAAGGAGTGGATTTGACTTGGCGCGTTGAATTGCCCATGATGGCGCTCGGGATGGGGATATATCCGTGTCTTTTGTCGCGTATGCGGGGGATCTGGGAAGGTCATGGCGAAGTCGGTACTGATCGTTGAAGACAATGACTTGAACATGAAGTTGTTCAACGATTTGCTGCAGGCCAACGGCTACGAGACCATTCAGACCAAGGATGGGCGCGAGGCCATGGACATCGCCCGCAAGCACCATCCCGACCTGATTCTCATGGATATTCAACTGCCCGAGATTTCCGGTCTGGAAATCACCAAGATGCTGAAAAGCGATGCCGAACTGAAATCCATTCCGGTCATCGCCGTCACCGCCTTCGCCATGAAGGGTGACGAGGAGAAGATCCGTGAAGGTGGGTGCGAGGGCTATATCGCCAAGCCCATTTCGGTGGCCAACTTCCTTCAGACCGTCGCCCGCTTCCTGGAATAATCAGGCCGTCCGAACTTCCGGCAGCCCATGCGTCTCCGTGGCGGTGGCGCTGCTGTGTTGATCCGTGGTCAGAACCCGTTCGCCCGGCAGCCTGATATGGGCTTCGGTCCCCTGGCCTTTGGTGCTTTCCAACCAGAGCGAGCCGCCGTGCAGGGCGATGATGTTGGCGGTCAGCGGCAGCCCCAGGCCGGTGCCCTCCACCTGCCGGGCCCCTGGGGCGGTGGCACGGCCAAATGGCATCAACGCCAGCTTTCGCTCGTCTTCGGTCATGCCGATACCGTTATCGGCGACGGTGATCACGCAGGTTCCGTCGGCCTCGATGATGGCGCCGACCTGGATCCAGCCGCCGGGGCGATTGTATTTCACGGCGTTGCTGCAGAGATTGAGCAGAGCCTGGAGCAGGCGGCGCCGGTCGACATTCAGGTGGAGCCAATGGGGATCGACGCGGTTGTCCAGGAACAGTCCCGCCGCCTCGGCATGCTGACGGACCATGGAGACGGCCTCGGCGACGATTTCGTCCAGGGCGACGGTCTCCTCGTCCAGCCGGAGGCGACCGGCATCAATGGCGGCGCTATCGAGAAGATCGTTGACCAGGGACAGGAGATGCCGACCGGAATTGTGAATATCGCCCAGGTATTCCGCCTGCCGGGGCGATACCGGCCCGCAAATGCCGCCGATCAGGGCGTCGGAGAAGCCGATGATGGCATTGAGCGGGGTTCGCAATTCGTGGGAGACGGAGGTGAGGAAGGCCGAGCGGGCTTCCATCAATCCTTCGATGTCGTTGGTGCGGTCCTTGACCCGTTGGTCCAGGGTGACGGCTCCATCCTCAAGATTGTGCAGCAGGCGCAGGACCACTGTCGCCGCCAGGATGATCAGCCCCGAGATGGAGAGGGCCAGGGCGAGGCCCAGCATCACTTCGCGCCGCCATTCCGCCAGGGCGGCATCCACGGTGACCGACAGCGTCACCACCAGTCCCAGGCTGGGGATGCTGCGATAAGCGGTCAGACGTTCGATCTGATCCACGGCGGACGGACGGACGAAGGTGCCGTTGGGGGCCTCCGGCAGATAGCGGGTGAACAGGGGTGAATCGGCGAAGGAGGCCCCCATCAGATTTTCGCGGAAGGGCGTGCGGGCCAGCATGATGCCATCGGAGCGCAGCAATGCCACGCCGCCGCCCTTGGCCCGGGTGACGCCCGAAAACAATGTCTCCAGGGCCGGCAGGTGGATGGCGGCGTAGATGACGTCCGCCGAGGCCGTGGGCACCTTCAGGCGGCGGCTGACCGGAATGATCCACTCCCCCGAGGTTCGGCCCTTGACCGGGGCGGCGATCAGGTTGCTGCCGGATCGGGCGTCGCGGAAATAATCGCGGTCGGCGATCGAGACAGGCGAGCGGCCCGGCAGAATCGGGAGGATTCGTTGCAGGCCGTTGTGATCGGCAATGCCGATCTCGATGGCGTGGTCGGTCTGATCGGCAAGGCTCTTGACCCGATCGATCACCACCGGATTGGCGGTAGGGTCGGAATCGCCCTCGTCGAGGGTGAGAATCTGTTCCAGGGAATCCATGAAGACCGAGGTCAGCGAAAACAGTCGCCGGGTTTGCTCGGCGGCGACCATGGACATGCGTTCCACCTCCTCGCGGGTGGTACTCAGATCCTGCTGTCTCTCGATCCAAAGCCAGAGGCCGGCCAACAGCCACGTCACCGCGATCGCCGTCGCCGCGACGACGATGACGAAGCGCCTGGTCCTGGCGTAGCCCCTGAGATTTGGCATGACGCGCCGTTGCCGTTATCGTTCGAACAATACCATATATGAAGCCTTGTGAATGAAATTCAAGATTTAACACAAGTCATTCATATGTCGCGAGATGGCGCGGTGATGCGATGGTATCGCTAGGAAGGTCAATCGGTGTCGGTACAAACGAAAAGGGCGCCCGATGGGCGCCCTAACGGTGATTCGGTTGTAGCCGGCCGTGGCCGGAATCCGAACTACTTGATCTTGGCTTCCTTGAACTGGACGTGCTTGCGCACGACCGGATCGTACTTGCGGAACTCAAGCTTTTCGGTCGTCTTGCGAGGGTTCTTCTTGGCCACGTAGAAGAAGCCCGTCCCCGCGGTGCTCAACAGCTTGATGAGAATGGTGGCAGGCTTAGCCATGGCGAAAATCCCGAAAAACGTTGCTGATCGAAACTCAGGGGGCGCACCATACTGATCCCC
The DNA here is from genome assembly GCA_016195125.1 of Magnetospirillum sp. GTDB lineage: Bacteria > Pseudomonadota > Alphaproteobacteria > Rhodospirillales > Magnetospirillaceae > Phaeospirillum. Next base: position 596 of record JACQAD010000206.1, on the reverse strand, counting down.
ACGGCAGAGTCAAGCTAGAATAGCTTCGTCCGGTCGAGGCCCGGCATGTCGTAGGGCAAATCACCGTCGGCGACCAATTGCTCGAACGAGCGGACCTGATCGCGACCGTGCTTCTTGCCGAAATAAAGAGCCCGATCGGCGTTGCCGATCACCACTGAAGGCAGATCCTGGGCGTCGATGCGCACAAAGCCGACGCTGACGGTAATCCGGCCGACCTGCGGGAAGTTGAAGGCGGCGACGGTGGCGCGAAAACGCTCGAACACCGAGATGGCGGCATCGAAGGTGGTCGGCGCCAGCAGCACCACGAATTCCTCGCCGCCGAAACGGAACAGGCGATCCTCGGCCCGGAAGGCCTTGCGCATCAGTGCCGACAGCAGCAACAGCACTTCGTCGCCGAAGACGTGGCCGTAGGAATCGTTGACGCGCTTGAAATGGTCGATATCGATGATGCCCAGCCAGTGATGCTGGCCCTCCAGATGGCTGGTGCGGCGATTGCCGTTGAAGGACACGTCGATATGGCGGCTGCCGGCGACGATGTGGCTGAAATTCTCGTCGAACGTCTTGCGGTTCTTAAGTCCGGTCAGGGTGTCGCGGGC